>SCTD01000628.1 GCA_004299215.1 Frankiales bacterium
CGAGGCCCACCTGCTCTTCGACGACGCGAGTGAGGCGTTCCTCGACGCGATCGCGCGGACCGTACGCCTCATCCGCTCCAAGGGCGTCGGCGTCTTCTTCGTCACCCAGACGCCGAAGGACGTGCCGTCCGAGGTGCTCGCCCAGCTCGGCAACCGGGTGCAGCACGCGCTGCGCGCCTTCACCCCCGACGACGCGAAGGCGCTCAAGGCGACGGTCGGGACCTTCCCCGAGAGCGAGGTCTACGACCTGACCGAGCTGCTCACGTCTATGGGGATCGGGGAGGCCGCGGTGACGATCCTGTCCGAGCGCGGCGCGCCGACGCCGGTCGCGTGGACGATGCTCCGCCCCCCGACGGCGTCGATGTCGCCGCTGGACCCGGAGGTCATGGCGTCGATGGTCGCCGGCTCCGAGCTGTCCGCGGAGTACTCCACCGTCCTCGACCGCGAGTCGGCGTACGAGATGCTCGCCGCCGAGCACGCCCCCGAGCCGGAGGAGGCCGCGGCGGAGCAGCCTCCCGCCGCGGATCGGGCGCAGGAGCGCGAGCCGGAGAGCAAGGTGGCGGAGGTGCTCGGCTCCAGCGCGTTCAAGAGCTTCATGCGCTCGGCGGCCACGGTGGCCGGCCGCGAGATCACCCGGTCGCTGTTCGGCACGTCGCCGCGCCGCCGGCGGTCCACCCGCCGCCGCCGGTAGCGCCCGGAGTCGGGGGAGCCCGCGGGCGTTAGCCGTTCGGAACCAGCCGGAAACACAGCGGTCCTCCTGCAGAAACCCGCGGTGCCTAGCGTCCGAGGGACGCCACGGCCACCCCGGAGGACTCCATGACACTCGCGGCCACCAGCCCGCAGCAGCTCCACCCCCGCGCACCCGGCAGCTTCCTGGCCCGCGCCGCCGAGGCCGGGGTCGACGTCGTCACCCCGCTCGTCAGCGGCGCCCTCGCCGTCGACCTGTCCGGCTACGTCGTCACCCTCGACGGTGCGGTGCTCGACCTCTCGCCGCGCCAGGTCGAGCTGCTGGCGCTGTTCCTCGCGGCGCCCGGTCAGGTGTGGAGCCGCGAGCAGCTGCACTGGGTCTGCTGGGGCGACACCAGCCCGTCGCGCCGGGTCGACGTGCAGCTCTGCCGGCTGCGCGCGCGCACCGGGCTCGACCTGTTCCGCAACGTCCGTGACCGCGGTTGGGCGCTGCGCCCGGTCGCGTAGCCCCTGCCGGGTTAGCGTCCGGGCGTGCCTGACGCCTCCCAGCCCCTCGACCGACGTCGCCTCCTGCGTCGCGGCGGTGTCGTGATCGCCGGTGCCGCAGGCGTTCTCGCCCTGCCGGACCCCGCCTCGGCGGCCGAGGGCGACCCCGTGCTCGCCGGTCGGACCACCGACGCGGGACCGGCTCCGACCACGCTCAGCGGCGGCGGCGCGGGCGCCCCCACGCTGGAAGTGGCCAACCCCGCCACCACAGGGACGTACGCCGCTCCGGCGCTGAGGCTCGCGCCGTCCGGCAGCGACGGCCTCGACCCGGCGAGCGTCGGTGCCGGCGATCTCGCCAGCAGCGGGGACCTGCTCTGGTACGGCCACGCGCCCGCCGCCGCCGGCGCCGGTGTCGTGGGGGCGGTCTACACCTCGGCCTTCGCCAACCACCTGCAGTTCCTGGACGCTCCCCGCCGGGTGCTCGACACGCGGAGCGGCGGGACGACCGACGAGGGCGGCAACCCCAACGACCGCCGTACCCGCGTCGTGGCCGGGCAGTTCGACAGCGCCGGCCGCCTGCTCGGCGGCACCTCGCTGGTGCTCGATCTGGCCGAGCTGACCCTGTCCGGGGTGGGGGTCTTCGCCAACCTCACGGTCGTCGGCCCGGCGGGGTCGGGCTTCCTCACCGCCTACCCGACGCCGGACGGCGCCGCGCGCACCGACGGGCTGGACCGGCCGGCGGCGTCCAGCCTCAACTTCGTGCGGGGCGTTCCGGCGCTCGCCAACTTCGCGGTCGTGCGGCTCGGCGGGGGCGGGCGGATCAGCATCTACAGCACGGCGCTGGCGCACGTCCTGCTCGACCTCACGGCGGTGAGCGTCGCCGAGCCGTTCCGGACCTAGTCCCACTCAGCGGGACTGATCGCCCGCGCGCTCGGCGCTCCTCCGGCAGGCTGCGCAGCACCCGCCAGCCGTCGCGAAGGAACCCCGATGCCGAACCCCGTCCTGGACGCCGTCCGCGAGCACGCCGAGGAGATCGCCGCCCTCGGTCCGGCCAACGAGGCCGCCGGGCAGCTGGAGGACTCCGCCGTCAAGCTGCTCCGCGACACCGGGGTCATCCGGATGCTGCAGCCGGCGACCTACGGAGGCCTCGAGGCGACGCCGCGCGAGTGGGCCGAGACCGTCATGGCGATCGCCGCGCAGGACGGCGCCACCGGCTGGATCGCCGGGATCGTCGGCGTGCACCCGTGGGAGATGGCGATGGCCGACGCGCGCGTGCAGGAGGAGGTCTGGGGGCAGGACCAGGACACCTGGATCGCGTCCCCGTACGCCCCGATGGGCGTCCTCACGCCGGTCGACGGCGGCTACGTCTTCAACGGCCACTGGCAGTTCAGCTCCGGCACCGACCACTGCGACTGGATCTTCCTCGGCGCGTTCCTCGGCGATGACGACGGCAAGCCGCTGATGCCGCCGGTGAACATGCACGTGATCCTGCCGCGCTCCGACTACGAGATCGTCGAGGACAGCTGGGACGTCGTCGGGCTCAAGGGCACCGGCAGCAAGGACGTGAAGGTCAAGGACGCCTTCGTGCCGGACTACCGCGTGCTGCCCTTCTCCAAGGTCATCAGCGGCAAGGCGCCGACCGAGGCCGGGCTCATCAACCCGACCTACCACGTGCCGTTCTCGACGGTCTTCCCGCTCGGCATCACCTCGGCCGTCATCGGCATCTGCGAGGGCGCGCTCGCGCACCACCTCGCCTACCAGAAGGACCGCACGCAGGTGACGGGCACCAAGATCAAGGACGACCCGTACGTCCTCTACGCGATCAGCGAGGCCGCCGCCGACATCAGCGCGTCGCGCACCGTCCTGCTGGACAACGCGAGCCGGATGTACGACAAGGCCGCGGCGGGGGAGCGGGTCGGCTTCGAGGAGCGGGCCGCCAGCCGGCGCGACCAGGTGCAGGCGGCGTGGCGGGCGGTGCGCGCGGTCGACGAGATCGTGGCGCGCTCGGGCGGCAACGCGATGCGGATGGACCAGCCGATCCAGCGGTTCTGGCGCGACGCGCACACCGGGCTCGCGCACGCGATCCACGTGCCCGGCACGGTCTTCCACGCCGCGGGCCTGACCTCGCTCGGCGTCGAGCCGCCGCCGCCGATGCGGGCGATGATCTGACGCCACCCCGTCGCCGGGGGTGAGCGGCGCGCCCGGCAGGACTCGAACCTGCGGCCTTGGACTTAGAAGGTCCCTGCTCTATCCAGCTGAGCTACGGGCGCTGGAGCGCTGACATCGTGCCACCTGGCGCAGCGACCCCACGCCGCCGCAGCCTCAGCCGACGATGATCGACCCGGTCATGGTCGGGTGCGGCCGGCAGTGGAACGTGTAGGTGCCCGGCGTGCGGAACGTGAACGTGAAGCGCTGCCCTTGGGAGAGCGAGCCCGAGTCCCAGGCGCCGCCGTCGGCCGTCCACGTGTGCGCGGCGCTGTCGAGGTTGGTCGCCGTGACGGCCGTGCCGACCGGGACCGTCATGGTGCGGGGCGAGAAGGCGAAGTCCTGGATCGTCAGGGCGCGGGACGTCGAGTCGGGCGTCCGGCTCGGTGAGCGCGCCGCCGTCGGGGACGGCGACGGGGCGACGGCGACCGGCGAGCCGGGTGAGGCGGAGGGGGTGACCGGGGCGGCGGAGGTGGCGACCGGGAGCGAGGGGCTCCTCGACTGCCCTGCGGACCGGACCGCGCCGTCGTCCGAGCAGCCCGCGATCAGCAGGGCGGCGATCCCGAGCCGGGAGCAGCGGGAGGTCCGGGTCACGAGACGGAGTCTGCTCCGATCGCCGTCGCTGTCCACAGCGCCGGCCCGTCCACAGTCGCGACCGGTGCCCGCCCGCCGGCGACCGGTCGGCTGCACCGTGGCCGCACCGCCGGTGGACCCGCCGCCGGCTGCATCCCGGAGGTCGTCATGCAGGAACCCGTCATCACGGTCAGCGGCAACGTCGGCGGCATGCCGCGCACCCGCGTCGTCGCCAGCGGGTCGGTGGTCACCGACTTCCGGATCGCCAACACCCCGCGCGACGTCGACAAGACCACCGGGCAGTGGTCCGACGGCCAGACGGTGTGGTTCGGGGTCAGCTGCTGGCGCAGCCTGGCGGAGAACGTCGCCGCCTCCGTCAAGACCGGCGACCGGGTCGTCGTGACCGGCCGGCTGCGCGCCCACACGTGGAAGACCGAGCAGGGCGAGGAGCGCAGCAGCCTGGAGATCAAGGCGCAGACGATCGGCTTCGACCTCTCGCGCGGCAAGGCCGTCCAGGAGCGCAGCGTGCCGCTGTCGATGACCGTGGACCCCGGGCTGCCGCCGGTCGAGGAGCCGGCCGACGACGAGAGCGAGGAGATGTACGACGACGACGAGCGGTCGCTGGGCAGCCCGGTGCGGATCGAGGCCGCCTGACGGGCGGCGGCGGGGCGCTCCTGCTCCCGTAGGCTCTACCCCCATGGCGCAGTTCATCTACTCGATGCAGAAGGTCCGCAAGGCGGTCGGCGACAAGGTCATCCTCGATGACGTCACGCTGTCCTTCCTTCCCGGCGCGAAGATCGGCGTGCTGGGTCCGAACGGCGCCGGGAAGTCCACGGTGCTGAAGATGATGGCCGGTCTCGACCAGCCGTCCAACGGCGAGGCGCGGCTGTCCCCGGGCTACTCCGTCGGCATCCTCATGCAGGAGCCGGTCCTGGACGAGACCAAGAACGTCCTCGAGAACGTGCAGGAGGGCGTCAAGGCCATCCGCGACGTCATGCTGCGGTACGAGGAGCTCAACGAGAAGATGAGCGCCCCCGACGCCGACTTCGAGAAGATCCTCGAGGAGCAGGCGCCGCTGCTGGACCAGATCGAGGCGGCCAACGGCTGGGAGCTCGACAGCCAGATCGAGCAGGCGATGGACGCGCTCCGCCTCCCGCCGCCCGACGCCGACGTCAGCGTGCTGTCCGGTGGTGAGAAGCGCCGCGTCGCGCTGTGCAAGCTGCTGCTCGAGGCGCCCGACCTGCTGCTGCTCGACGAGCCCACCAACCACCTCGACGCCGAGAGCGTGCTGTGGCTGGAGAAGCACCTGGCGCAGTACGCCGGCGCGGTGCTCGCGGTCACCCACGACCGGTACTTCCTGGACAACGTCGCCGAGTGGATCCTCGAGCTCGACCGCGGCCGCGCCTACCCCTACGAGGGCAACTACTCCGTCTACCTCGAGAAGAAGCAGGAGCGGCTGGCCGTCCAGGGCAAGAAGGACGCCAAGCTCGCCAAGCGCCTCAAGGAGGAGCTGGAGTGGGTCCGGCAGAACGCCAAGGGCCGGCAGACCAAGAGCAAGAGCCGGCTCGCCCGCTACGAGGAGATGGCCGCCGAGGCGGAGAAGACGCGCAAGCTCGACTTCGAGGAGATCCAGATCCCGGCCGGCCCGCGCCTCGGCAGCATCGTGGTCGAGGCCAAGGACCTCAAGAAGGGCTTCGGCGACCGGGTCCTCATCGACAACCTCTCCTTCACCCTCCCGCGCGGCGGCATCGTCGGCATCATCGGCCCCAACGGCGTCGGCAAGACGACGCTCTTCAAGACGATCGTCGGCATCGAGCAGCCGGACGCGGGCGAGCTGCGCGTCGGTGAGACGGTGAAGCTGTCCTACGTCGACCAGAACCGGTCGAACATCGACCCGGAGAAGACCGTCTGGCAGGTCGTGTCCGACGAGCTCGACTACATCCAGGTCGGCGCGCAGGAGATGCCGAGCCGCGCCTACATCGGCGCCTTCGGCTTCAAGGGCCCGGACCAGCAGAAGAAGGCCGGCGTGCTGTCCGGCGGTGAGCGCAACCGGCTGAACCTCGCGCTCACGCTCAAGGAGGGCGGCAACGTGCTGCTCCTGGACGAGCCCACCAACGACCTCGACACCGAGACCCTCGGGTCGCTGG
>SCTD01000629.1 GCA_004299215.1 Frankiales bacterium
CCGACGCGCCGTTCGTCAAGGGCGACCTGCGCGGGGTGATGCGGATGATCGCGGTGGAGGCGTGCCGCACCGACTGGCTCATGGCGGTGGCCCGCGCCACCGCCGGTGGCGCGCCCGGTGGCGGCACGCCGCTGCTCCCGCCGCGGCCGAACGCCTCGCCGCTGCCGTTCGGGTGACCGCGGGCTAGGGTCCGCCGGGTGGACGGGGGCGTGCTGCTGCAGACGCTTCTGACCGGCCTGTCGACCGGTGCGGTGCTGGGGCTCGTGGCGCTCGGCTTCACCCTCGTCGCGGGCACGGTGCGCGTGCTCCACCTGGCGCACGGGGACGTCGCGGTCGCCGCGGTCTTCGTCGCGGTCGTCGGCGTGCTGGGCACGACGCCCGTCGCCGCGGCGCTGGCCCCTCTGCCGGCGAGCGGCTTCGTGCTCCTGGTCCTCGGCGGCGGCGCGCTGCTGTCCGCCGCGGTCGCCCTCCTGGTCGTCCGGCCCTTCCTGGCGGACCCGGGGCGGAGCCGGCCGGAGGACCCGCTCGGCTGGCTGGCCGGTGGCGTGGCCGCCGGCCTGCTGCTCCGCGAGGCGCTCGGGCTGCTGCTGCCGCAGGAGGGCTACGCCGTGCCCGACCCGCTTCGCCTCGGCTCGCTCACCGCGAGCGGCGTCATCGAGCTGCCCCTCGGTGCGACGCTGCCCGCCCGGGTGCCGGCCGTACTGGCGCTGGCGCTGGCCGCGGGGGTGCTCACCGAGCGGCTGCTCGTGCGCTCGCGCTTCGGGCGGGCGGTGCGGGCGGTCGCCGACGACGCGGAGGCCGCCGCGCTGTGCGGGGTGCCGGCCCGTCGGGTGGTGCTGCAGGTCTTCGTCCTGGCCGGCCTGCTGGCCGGGGTGGCCGGGCTGCTGGACGCTCCCGGTCGGACGTCCCTGTCGGTCGACGACGGCGTGGTGCTGGGGCTGTCAGGCGTCGCGGCGGCGCTGCTCGGCGGGCTCGGCTCCGCCCGCGGCGCCCTGCTCGGCGGGCTCGCCGTGGGAGTCCTCCAGGCGGTGGCCGTCACCGCCGTCGACGCCCGGGTCCGCGACGTGGTCCCGCTCGGACTGCTCGTCCTGCTCCTCGCCGTGCGGCCCGAGGGGCTGCGCCGCGGTCCGGTCGTCCGGGCATGACCATGGTCGACCTGGCGGCCGCGCTGTGGCTGCTCGTCGCGGCCATCGGCCTCGCGCTGCCGGTCGCCTACGCGGGGGTGCCCGTGCTCGGGCAGAGCGCCTTCGTCGCCATCGGCGGGGTCGGCACGGCCCTGCTCGGACCGGGCGGGCTGGGGCTGCCCCTGGGGATCGCGGTGCTGGCGGCGGTCGCAGGGGCCGGTGCCGCGGGCCACCTGGTCGCGCGCGGCGCGAGCAGGCTCGCAGGCGCCCATCTGGCGCTGGCGACGTGGGCGCTCGCCTGGCTGGTCGCCGAGCTGCTGGCGGCCTTCCCCGGGGTGTTCGGCGGGGAGCAGGGGCTGGTGCGCACCGCGCCCGCTCGGCTGGTCTCGCCTGCCCTCGGTCTGGAGCTGGTCCTGACGCCGACGGCACACGTGGTCCTCGCCGGGTCGATCTGCCTCACCCTCCTGCTGGGGTTGAGGCGGCTGGAGGCCGGGCCGGCCGGCCTGGACCTCACCGCGCTGCGCGAGGACCCGGCGCTGGCCCGCTCGCTGGGCATCCCCGTGGCGGCGAGACGGCGGGCGGTGCTGACGGTCGCGGCGGCCGCCGGGGGTCTCTCGGGAGCGGGGACGCTGGTGCTGCTCGGCCTGGTGGCGCCGGCCGACGTCGGACCCCTGCTGTCGCTGCAGCTGTTCGTCGCCGTGCTCATCGGCGGCACGGCCCGCTGGTGGGGGCCGGTGGTGGGGGTGGCGGTGCTGACGGCGCTCCCGGAGGTCGCCGACGTTCTGTCCGAGGCCGCCGGGCTGGCCCCCGAGCGGGTGCGCGGCGTGCTCACGGCGGCCCTGCTGCTCGGTGTCCTGGCCGCCACCCGCGGCTGGGGAGCACCCGCCGGGGCAACCCGCGGGACACGCTCCCCTGGTGCCTCGGTCGCGCCGGCGCGGGACGGGGCCGCGGCGGCCCCCCGCGAGGACCGCCCCCCGGCCCGGCGACCCGAGGGCACCCCGTGGCGTCCGGTGCTGCTGCGGGCGACGGGGGTGGTGCACTCCTACGGCGCGGTCCGGGCGCTCGCCGGTGTCGACCTCCTGCTCCGTGGCGGGGAGGTGCACGCGCTGGTCGGGCCCAACGGCTCGGGCAAGACGACGCTGCTCGAGGTGCTGGCCGGCGAGCTCACTCCCCGGGCCGGGGTGGTGGAGGTCGCCGGCCACCCGGCGCCGTCCGGCCCGGAGCAGCGCGTGCTCGCCGGCGTGGCCCGCACCCCGCAGCGCACCGTGGTCCCCGCCGGGTCGACCCCGCGGCGGCAGGTGGCCATCGGCGCGCGCGGCGGGATGCCGGGCCCCGGGGCCGTGCTCCGGCACCTGCTCGCCACCCCCGGCTCACGCTCCGCGACGGCCGTCCGCGAGCGTGTCGTCGCGGGCGCCCTCGACCGCAGCGGGCTCGCCGACCGGGCCGACGACGACCCGCGGGCGCTTCCGGTCGGGGCCCAGCGGTTGCTGCAGGTCGCGCGGGTGACGGCGACCGGCGCCCAGGTGCTGCTGCTCGACGAGCCGGCGGCCGGCATGACGCGGCCTGAGCGCGAGCACCTCGCGACCGTCGTGCGTGACCTCGCCGGGAACGGCCACGCGGTGCTGCTCGTCGAGCACGACATGCGCCTGGTCTCCGCCGTGGCCGACCGCGTGACCGTCCTCGACCGCGGGCAGGTGCTCGCCACCGGCACTCCCGAGCAGGTGCGGGCCGACCCGGCGGTCCGCAGCGCCTACCTCGGCCCGGCCGCCCGGTGAGGCGGCTGCTGGCGGTGTGCGCCGCCCTCGCCCTGCTCCCCGCCTGCAGCGAGCCGGCCGGCGGCGACGACCTGCTCGTGGTCGTGTCCGCGCCACTCACCTCGTCCCCGTGGATCGGTGAGTTCGTGCAGCGTGGCGCGGAGCTGGCCGCCGCCGAGCTCAACCGGGACGGCGGCGTCGACGGCCGGGAGGTCGTCCTCGAGGTGCTCGACCACGCCGGGTCGCCGCAGCGGGCCGTCGCCAACGCGCGCAGCGCCGTCGACCGCGGGGCTGCGGCCCTCATCACCGACGGGACCGGCGCGGTGGCGGTCGCGGAGGTCACCGACCCCGTCCCGCTGCCCGTCTTCGTGGTCTTCGAGGGCGGCGCGTCGATCGTCGACCCGGAGCAGCGGCCCACGATCTTCCGGCTGGCCCCCGCCAACGCCCCGATGAGCCGGCGCCTCGCGGACTACGTCAGCGAGAAGGCCGAGCGGATCGCGCTGCTGAGCGACACCTCGTCCTACGGCCGTGAGGGAGCCGACGCCACCCGCGCCGCCCTGGGGCGCAACCAGGTCGAGGTGGTCGCCGACGTGGCCCTGCCCGAGGGAGGCGGCGACGTCGCCGCCCAGGTGCTGCAGGCGCGCCGCGCCGGGGCCGAGCTGCTCGTCGTCTGGGCCCGGGCGTCCGGGGTGGCCGCGGTGCTGCGGGCCGCGCGCGGCAGCGGCTGGGACGTGCCGGTCTACACCGGCCCGACCGGCGAGGACCCGCTCGTGCGGCAGCGGCTGGCGGACCGCCCGAAGTGGGTGGACGGGCTGACCTTCGTCTCCTTCCGGATCACCAGCGAGGTCGGGCCGGAGCCGTTCGCGGCCTACCGCCAGGCGTACGAGGAGCGGTTCGGCGCCGAGGAGGTCGGCGTGACCGCCGGTGGCCGACCGGTCGTCCAGCCGCCGGACTGGTCGACGTACTCCTACGACGCGGTGACGCTGCTCGCCGCAGCCGTCGCGGCCGGCGGGCCGATCATGGACGCGCTCAACAGCACCGTCATCACCGGCGCCAACGGCGACGAGCGCGGCTTCGGGCCGGCCGACCGCGAGGGGGTCAGCCCGGACGACATGTACTTCGGGCGGTTCGCCGACATGCGGTTCTCGCCCGTCGACGACGACATCCTGTCGACGAACCTGCCCGACGTGCCTCAATAGACGGATGTGCGGCCGCTACGCCTCCAGCCGGGACGCCCGCGACCTCGCGTCCGCGTTCGAGGTGGAGGAGCCCCCGGAGGAGGTGCTGCCCCCGTCGTGGAACGTCGCGCCGACGGACCCGGTCTACGCGGTGCTCGAGCGCGGGGGGTCGCGGCTGCTGAAGGTGGTGCGCTGGGGACTGGTGCCGTCCTGGGCGAAGGACAGGAAGGGCGCGGCCCGGCTGATCAACGCCCGGCGGGAGACGGTGACCAGCACGCCGGCCTTCCGGACGGCCTACGCCCGGCGCAGGTGCCTGCTGCCGGCCGACGGCTACTACGAGTGGCAGGTGGACGGTGGGCGCAAGCAGCCGTGGTTCCTCACCGGCCAGGACGGCGAGCCGCTGGCGATGGCCGGCCTCTACGAGGTCTGGGCGCCCGCGGGCGGGGAGCGGCTGTGGACCTGCACCGTCATCACGACCGACGCCGCCGACGAGCTCGGGCACATCCACGACCGGACGCCGCTGCTCGTCCCGCGCGGGGACTGGGGGCGCTGGCTCGACCCGGAGGTGGAGGACCCGGGGCAGGACCTGCTCGTCCCGGCCGTCGGGGGCCGGCTCGACGCCTGGCCGGTCTCGTCCGCGGTGGGCGACGTCCGCAACGACGGCCCCGAGCTGGTCGTGCCGCTCCCGCCGGAGGAGCAGGCCACGCTGTTCTAGCTCTGGCGCCAGATCAGCGCTCCGTTCCCGAGCAGCAGCAGCAGCGCCACGAGCGCCGCGGCGATCGCGCCCGGGCGAGCGGCGAGCGCCGCCCGCGTGGCCGCGACCTCCTCGGGCGGGGCGAAGGCGAAGTGGAACGTCGTCGTGCCCGTGCCCGGCACGTCGGCCCCGAGGTAGGGGGAGTACGACGTGGCGCGCGCGGCCGTCGCGGCCGTCGCGACCAGCAGGTCCAGGGCGGCCCGACGGGCTGCCGCGTCCGGTGCCCCGGCGGCCCAGGCGGCCCAGGAGGCGGCCCCACCCGGCGGGTCGAGCGTCCGGGGGTCCAGCGCCGGGATGGCTGTCAGGTCGAGGTCGAGGCGACCTGAGGCGGGCAGGTCCACACGGAGCTCGGCGGCCGCCCCCGGCGGCAGCGTCCCGGCCACGGCCGCGCCGCCGGGGACGCCGGTCGTGGCCGGTCCGGTCACCGCGGCCTGGACAGGCGCGCCGTCGTCGCCGGTCGCCGCGATGCTCCCGGTGATCCGCAACGGCACCCCGGAGGTCCCGCCGACCGAGGCCTGCCCGGTCGCCGGCACCGACCGCGGCAGCCCTGCCCCGGCCGCCGGGATCCGTGGTCCGGCCGGGGCCAGCGCCGCGGCCCGCGCGGCGTCGAGGGCCTCCGCGACCGGGCCGGCCGGCGCGTCCACCGCCGCCGGGAGCGTCGCCGGCTGCGCGGTGGTGTTCGTCAGCGTCAGCAGCACGGTTCCGGCGGCCGGCACGCGACCGCCGGCCTCGAGCGGCCGGCCGTCGTACGACGCGGTGATCCGGAGCGGGAGCCGCGCCGCCTCCAGCACGGGGTCGAGGGTGAGCCGCGCGGCCAGCTCGCGTGAGCCGGGGGAGAAGCCCTGCCAGACGACCGCACCGAACTTCGTCACCGGCGCGGGCTCGTCGCCCAGCGCCTCGGACGCGCGGGCCGGTCCCCGCTCGCGCACCTGGTAGTCGCCCTCGCCCGTCAGCTGCAGGCGCTGCTCGACCACGACCCGCTGGACGCCACCGCCGCCGTCGAGCCGCACGAGCACCCGCTCGTCGTTGACGACCGGCCCGGGGACGACCGAGACGAGCACCCGGTCGGCCCGCGCCCCGACCTCCTTCAGCAGGGTCAGGTCCTGCGCGCGCTGCTCGGCCGGGGACGGCAGGTCGAGGGCGAGTGCGGGGGAGGACGCGACGAGCAGCCCGGCGACGCCTACGGTGAGCAGTCGACGGCGCACCCGCCCAGTCTGCCGTGCGTGAGCGCACGCCGGCTGCGCGCGGGGCCCTCGACCGCACGCACCCCGACGAAGGAGAACCGTGGACCTGCAGGACGCCCGCCAGTCACTGGAGCAGATGCTCCGCGAGCTCGACAGCGCGACGAGCACGCTCGAGGGCGAGGGCGCCGGCGACAGCGGGGAGCTCAGCCACATCGACCAGCACCCGGGCGACACCGCGAGCGAGCTGCAGGACGCGGACGAGCAGAACGCCCTGCTGGCCGCCTCCGCCCAGCAGCGCGCGGAGGTCGAGGCGGCGCTGGCCCGGATCGAGGACGGGTCGTACGGCACGTGCGTCGACTGCGGGCAGCCGATCCCGGACGCGCGCCTCGAGGTCCGTCCCGAGGCCGCGCGCTGCGTGAGCGACCAGGAGAGGTACGAAGCCGCGAACAGCTAGCCGGGCTTGCGGGCGCCGGCGATCAGGTGCAGCCCGGTCGACTCCCGCTCGCGCTCGGCAGCCAGGGCCACCTCGGTGCGCACGAGCGTCGGCAGCGCGGCGGCCCCGCCGGAGCTCAGCGCGCGCTCGACGGTCGCCGGGGTGAGCACGGTCCGCGGCCGGACCCACTCGACCTCCAGCCCCGCGTCGATCAGCAGCGAGCGCAGGTCCTCGGGCCAG
>SCTD01000630.1 GCA_004299215.1 Frankiales bacterium
ACTCCGGCTCGTTGCCCGTGTCCGACCCGATCCGGAAGGGCGTCGTCACCCCGGCGTACGCGAGGTGTGCCAGCAGGCCCTCGGCCGCGTGGTCGAGGTTGTGGCAGTGGTCCATCCAGATGCCCGGGTTGTCCGCCACGAAGGCGATCTCGAAGGTCTCCCCGTCGAGCACGTCGAGGGAGTCGACCCACCAGGGCGATCCGGTCGCCGGCACCCCGTCGCGGGACAGGACCACCGCGTGGTGGCCGTGCAGGTGCATCGGGTGGACGTCGCCGCTGCCGTTGCGGATGGTCATCCGGACGACGTCGCCCTCCTCGACCAGGTACATCGGGACGTCGGGCAGCAGCTCGCCGTTGACCGTCCACCACATGCCCGGCCTGCCGTCGAGGAAGCCGGGCCGGCGACCGATGTCGTAGTCGAAGTCGCGGTCGAACCGGGCGGTGTCGAAGCCGACGGGTGCGGGCGTCCCGTAGGCGAGCAGGTCGACCGCCTCGCGGGGGGCGTCGGCCTCCACGGCCGGGACGTCAGCCGGTCCGACGACGAGCGCGGTGCCGCCGCCGAGGTCGACCGTCAGGGCTGAGCCGTCGGAGGGCACGGTCAGCTCGAGGTCGGCGCGGCCACCGGCCGCGAGCACCAGGTGCCGGTCCCGCACGACGCCGGGCCCGTGCAGGTCGCGGGCGTCGACGGCCAGCACGCGGTACGACCCGCCGGTCACCCACGTACGCAGGTGGGCGTTGTCGGTGTTGACCACTCTCAGCCGGACCACCTCACCGGCGGCCGCGGTCAGCCGCGAGATCCCGGTGCGGCCGTTGACGGTGCGCCGGCCGCGATAGGAGTGGACGGCGGCGACGGGGTCGGAGTCCTGCTCCAGCGCCGTGGCCGGCTCCACGACGAGCACGCCGAACAGGCCTCGTCGCACCTGCTCGTGCGAGACCTGGTGGGAGTGGTACCAGTACGTCCCGGGGTCCTCGGCGACGAAGCGGTAGACGTGCGACGAGCCGGGTCGTACGGCGTCCTGCGTCACCCCGGCGACGCCGTCCTCGGCGTTGGGCAGGTCCACGCCGTGCCAGTGCAGCGTGGTGCCGTCCTCCACGTCCACGTTGCGCAGGGTCACCTGGATCAGGTCGCCCTCGCGGGCGCGCAGCTCCGGTCCGGGGGAGGTCCCGTTCAGCGTGAAGCCCTCGAGCTCCTCACCGGAGGCGAGCTGGAAGCGGCCCTGTCGCGCCTCGAGCGTCACCGCGACGTCGGGATCACCGGTGCGCGGACCGCTGAGCGAGGTCAGGCTGACGCCGCCCGCGTGCTCGCCGTGACCGCTCATCTCCACGGGAGGCCCGCCGCCGAGGTCGGCGACGCCCATGTCCATGACGGACCAGCTGCCGGGCAGCCTGCTGCTCTGCCACGACCAGGCCACGAACCCGACCAGCAGGAGCGTGGCCGTCAGTCCGAGGGCGGTCGCTGCGCGGGTGGTGCGAGAGGCCTCAGACGGCGGCGTGCTCACGCCCTGCTTCGGCCGGGGTCCCGGCCTCCATGCGACGGGCGGCCATCAGCGCGACACCGAAGAGCACGAAGGCGTTGATGCCGTGGAGCACGCCGAGGATCGGGGCGCTGAACGACATGATCCCGATGACGACCTGGAAGACGATGCTCCCGAAGACGTAGCCGGCCCACTTGCTGGCGCCCGGGACCTTGGTCAGGAAGGACACGACGAGCAGGATCAGGCCCAGCAGCGGGATGACGGTCATGCCGAGGATGCCGTGCATCATGTGGCCGGCGTTGCCGTCGTAGTCGTCGTTGATCACGACGTCGGCGTTCTCGCTGTCGGCGATGACGTCGAACCAGCCGAAGGCGATGGCCGCGGCCTGCAGGACCACGCCGAGGCAGATGAGCAGAGCGAGCACGCGGTAGGTGGACCTCATGGTTCCCCCCAGGGACCTCGGGCAGGCGCCGTCCGCCGCCGCTGGCGAACCTTCTACACCCTCGCGAACCACCTGCGAAGCGCTTTCGGCGAGAAACGCCGTCACGGAAGGGTGAGGATCTCCGCACCCTCGTCCGTGACCACCAGCGTGTGCTCGAACTGGGCGGTGCGGGAGCGGTCCACGGTGACCGCTGTCCAGCCGTCGTCCCACATCTCGTGGTGCCAGTCGCCGATCGAGATCATCGGCTCGATCGTGAACGTCATCCCGGGCTCGAGCACGGTGCGCGCCTGCGGGTTGTCGTAGTGGAAGACCTGCGGGTCGCTGTGGAAGGTGCGGCCGATGCCGTGCCCGACGAAGGCGCGGATCACGCCGTACCCCCGCGCCTCGGCGTAGGTCTGGATGGCCGAGCCGATGTCGCGGACCCGGCCGCCGGGGCGCACGGCCGCGATGCCGACGTCGAGGCACTCCCGGGTGACGTCGACCAGCCGGCGGGACTCCTCGTCGACGTCGCCGACCAGGAAGGTCGCGTTGGTGTCGCCGTGGACGCCGTCGAGGTAGATCGTGACGTCGCAGTTCACGATGTCGCCGTCCTTGAGCACGGTGGAGTCCGGGATCCCGTGGCAGATGACCTCGTTCACGCTGGTGCACAGCGACTTCGGGAAGCCGTTGTAGCCGAGCGGGGAGGGGTAGCCGCCCCGCGCGATGCACGCCTCGTGCGCGATCGCGTCCAGCTCGTCGGTCGTGACCCCGGGACGCACCGCGGCGCCCACCTCCTGCAGGATCTGGGCCGCAGCGCGGCCGGCGACCCGCATCCGCGCGATCGTCTCGGCGTCCTTGGGACGGCCGCTGTCCCGGCTCTGCGGGCGGCCGTGCCGGTCGAGCGCGTAGTCGGGGCGGGGGATGGCGTCCGGCACCTCTCGCCGCGGGGACAGCCGCCCAGGACGCACGAAGGCCGCCTCCAGGCGCTCCCGCTCCTCGCGCCTGGCCTGCTCCGCGGCCGCCCGCGCGGGGTCGAGATCCGCCACGCGGTGGCAGCGCTTGTACCGGCGGCCGCTGCCGCACCAGCAGGGGTCGTTGGAGCTTCGCGTCGCGGGGGTGCTCATCCGGACCAGGGTATCCAGAGCCCCCCGCACACTTCGTGCTCGGTGCGTGACCGCCCGTCACCTTCCGGCCCGGAGTGCGTTGTAGCGGTCACAGATGTCGGTCTTGACCCGCTTCGGGAGGTGCGTGTGCCTGTAGCGCGCCCTCGGACGGACGCCCCAGGGACCGCTGCGCCGCTCCCCAATCCGCGGGCGGTCAGCGGGGTGCTCGCGGGGGACGGGCTGCTGCAGGCCCACCTCCAGCCGATCGTCGACCTGGCGACCGGCGACATCTGGGGCGTCGAGGCGCTCAGCCGTTTCCCCGGGCACCCCCAGCCGGGGCCGTCGGCGTGGTTCGCCTCCGCCGCCGGCGACGGACGCGGGGTCGCGCTGGAGGAGCTGGCGCTGCGGACGGCGCTCGAGGTCCTGCCCCGCCTGCCCGAGCGGATGTGCCTGACGGTCAACCTCTCTGCCCGGTCGCTGCTGGAGCCGTCGATCCGCGAGCTGCTGTCGCCGGCAGCCGGTCCCTGCCTGGTGGTGGAGCTCACCGAGCACGAGCAGGTGCTGAGCTACCCGGACCTGCTGGAGGTGCTCGCGTCGCTGCGCGCGGACGGCCTGAAGCTCGCCATCGACGACTTCGGCGCCGGCCACTCGAGCCTGCAGCACGTCCTGCAGCTCGAGCCGGACGTCGTCAAGCTCGACCTCGCCCTCGTGCAGGGGATCGGCGGCAGCGCCCGCCGCGCGGCGCTCGTCGAAGCGGTGCGCGGCTTCTGCACCGCCACCGGGACGGCGCTGGTGGCCGAGGGCGTGGAGGACGCCGAGGACCTCGCGGCGCTGGTCCGCCTGGGTGTCAGCCATGCCCAGGGCTGGTTCCTCGCCCGACCGGCTCCGGTGGAGGTGGTGCTGCCCGTCCTCGAGAGCGGCGTACGCCTCCCGGCTCTCGTCCTGCCGTCCTAGACCGAGCGGCTGGTCGCTGCGGCCGCGAGCTGTCGCAGGACCTGGCGCGCCTGGTCGGTGACCGGCACCGCCTCGAGCGCCTCGAGCGCGTCACGCGTGAGCTCCTCGATCAGCGCCTCGACCCGGGCCAGGGCGCCCGTGTCCTGGATGACCTCGCGCAGCTGCTCGACCCCCTCGGCCGACAGGTGCGGGTCGCCCAGGTGGCGGCGCACCGCCGCGGCCTGGCCGGGGGTGGCGCTCTCCAGGGCCATCGCCACCAGCGCGGTCCGCTTGCCCTCGCGCAGGTCGTCGCCGGCGGGCTTGCCGGTCGCCTCCGGGTCCCCGAAGACACCGAGGACGTCGTCGCGCAGCTGGAAGGCCTCGCCGAGCGGCAGGCCGTAGCCGGAGTAGCCGACCAGCACCTCCGGGTCCGCCCCGGCGAGGGCGGCGCCGAGGTGCAGGGGCCTCTCGATCGTGTACTTCGCGCTCTTGTAGCGGGCCACCCGCAGTGCCCGCTCGACCGACCCGCCGCCACGAGCCTGCTCCAGCAGGTCGAGGTACTGCCCGCCCATCAGCTCGGTGCGCATCAGGTCGAACACCCGCTGCGCCGCGGCGAGCCGGTCGGCCGGCACGTCGGTTCCGCAGAGCAGCTCGTCGGACCAGGCCAGGCAGAGGTCGCCGAGCAGGATGGCCGCGCCGGTGCCGAACGCCTCCGGGTCGCCGACCCAGCCCTCTGCCCGGTGCAGGCTGGCGAAGCGGCGGTGCACCGCCGGCCGGCCGCGCCGCGTGTCACTGCCGTCCATGACGTCGTCGTGGACGAGTGCACACGCTTGGAAGAGCTCCAGTGCGGCGCAGGCCTCGACGACGGCCTCGCCGTCCTCCCCGCCCGCGCCGCGGAAGCCCCAGTAGCAGAAGGCCGGTCGCAGCCGCTTGCCGCCGGACACCAGCTCGCCCAGAGCGTCGGTGAGGTGGCCGAGCTCCTCGGAGATGCCGTCGAGCAGCGGGACCTGACGGGCCAGGAAGCCGTCGAGGGCCTTCTGCACCCGCTGGCGCAGGTCGGCGGTGTCGAGCGGGCCCGGGGCAGGGGTCGACTCCATGTCGCGGAGGGTACGGGGAGGAGCCGGAGCGCGCCTGTCCACGACTAGCCTGGCTCCGTGGGCGACCGGACGATCAAGGACATGCTCGACAGCGGGCGGCGGCTCTTCTCGTTCGAGTTCATGCCCGGCAAGACCGCCGAGGGCGAGCGCCAGCTCTGGACCGCGCTGCGCGAGCTCGAGGCGCTGCGCCCGGACTTCGTCTCGGTCACCTACGGCGCCGGCGGCTCGACCCGCGACACCACGATCGACGCCACGGCGCGCATCGCCGAGGAGACGACGCTGACCCCGCTGGCGCACCTCACGGCGGTGGACCACTCGGTCGCCGACCTGCGCCGCATCCTCGGCCGGCTGCTCGAGGGCGACGTGCGGAACGTGCTGGCGCTCCGCGGGGACCCGCCGGGGGACCCGCAGGGCGAGTGGGTCAAGCACGCGGAGGGCCTGGAGTACGCCGAGGAGCTGGTTCGGCTCACCAAGTCCATCGGCGACTTCTGCGTCGGCGTCGCGGCGTTCCCGGAGAAGCACCCGCGTTCCCCCGACCTCGACACCGACGTCGAGCGCTTCGTCGACAAGTGCCGCGCCGGTGCCGACTTCGCGATCACGCAGATGTTCTTCCGCGCCGAGGACTACCTCCGCATGCGCGACCGGGTCGCCGCCACCGGCTGCGAGGTCCCGATCATCCCCGGGATCATGCCGGTGACGAACGTGAAGCAGATCACGCGGATGGCCGAGCTCTCGGGTGCTGTCTTCCCGGACGACTTCGCCGACGAGCTGCACGCGGTCGAGGACGACCCGGAGGCGGTGCGCCGGGTCGGCATCGACCGGGCGACCGAGATGTGCGACGTGCTGCTCGCCGAGGGCGCGCCGGGGCTGCACTTCATCACGATGAACCGCTCCACAGCCACGCGGGAGATCTGGGGCCGGCTGGGACTGAACACCTCGTGAGGACGACCGCGCGGACGTCCGCGACGCCGGCGCAGGTCTGGGAGGTGCTGGGTCAGCCGGCTCGGTGGCCGGAGTTCGAGCCGCTGCTGCGACGGGTCCGCGGCACGCGCGGCGCCGCCGCTGCCGGTCAGACCCTGCTGGGTGTCAGCCGGGTGGTGAACCTCGCCGTCCCGCTGGACGTGCGCGAGGTCGACCCCGCGCGCCGCCTCGTCGTGCGGGTGCGCGCCGCCCCGGGCGTCGACCACGTGCTGACCGTGGACCTGCTCCCCGTGGTCTCGGGGGGGACCGACATCGTCTGCACCGTCGTGGTGGACGGGCTCTTCGCGCGCGCCGCGGCCGGGCCGCTGTGGCTCGCGAGCGGGCTCACCGTGCGGCTGCTCGCCGTACGCGCCGAGCGACTGGCGCGGGCGGCCCGGCGCGCGGCGTGACGCTCTCCCGCGACGAGTACTTCGCCCGGTGGTCGGAGCTGCACGGTGGCTACGACCCGCGGACCGGAAGCGCCTGGCTGAGCGGGTGGCTGACGCTGGTGCACGCGGTCGCGCAGCCGCTGGCCCGTCGTGGCGTCTCGCCGGACGCGGTGACGTACGGGTCCCTCGTCGTGTCCGCGCTCGCCGCGGCGCTGGCCGCTCTCGGTGGCCGGTGGCTGCTGCTCGCGACGCTCGTGCTGGTCGTGTCCGGGCTGCTCGACAACCTGGACGGCGCCGTCGCCGTGCTGACCGGTCGTACGACGCGCTGGGGGTACGTCCTCGACTCGGTCGTCGACCGGCTGAGCGACCTGCTCTACCTCGTCGCGCTCGTCGCCGTCGGCGCTCCGGTCGAGCTCGCCGCAGCCTGCGGCGCGCTGGTCTTCCTGCTGGAGTACTCGCGGGCACGGGCCGGCAACGCCGGCGGCGACGAGGTGGGCACGGTGACGATCGCCGAGCGGCCCACCCGGGTCATCGTCGTCGCGGCGGCGCTGCTGGCCGGCGGGGTGCTGCCGGGCTCGGCCGGCGACCTCGCGACGGTGGGGGTGGCCGTGCTGACGGCGCTCACCGCCGTCGGGCTGGTGCAGCTGCTGCCGGCCCTGCGCCGGTCGCTCCCCGACTAGCCCTCCCTGCTGGTCCTGCTGCACGTTCCCTCTGCAGCGGGCCGGGTCGAGCAGGACGGGCAGGGAGGGGCGCACGGCCCGGGCGTGCCGGGTTCAGGCGATGCGGGCCACGAGCACGGCGACGTCGTCCTGGCCCGCGGCCAGCTGCTCGACCAGGGCGTCGGCGAGCCGCTCGGGACCGCCCGGCCCGGCGGTCTCGACGAGCGCGACGAGCGCGACGAGCCGGTCGTCGAGGCTGACCCGCCGGTCCTCGACCAGCCCGTCGGTGTAGAGCACGAGCTGGTCGCCGCCACGCAGCTCCCGGACGTGGTCCACCCGGTCGGTGCCGGGCTGCACGCCGAGCATCAGGTCGGCGGGTGTCTCGAGGAGCTCGGCCCGCCCGTCGCGCAGCAGCACCGGCGGCAGGTGGCCGGCGGAGGACCACCGGACGGACGGCGCGTGACCCCCGGTCAGCTGCGCGTAGACGCACGTGCCCGACAGGTTCGGCGCGAGCCGGTCGACGACCTGGTCGAGCCGCGACAGCGTGCCGGCCGGCGACTCCTGCTGGTCGACCGCGAGGGCGCGCAGCAGGTTGCGCAGTTCCGCCATCCGCACCGCTGCCTGCACGTCGTGACCCGTGGCGTCGCCGACGACCAGGGCGAGATCGCCTGAGGGCAGCGGGAAGGCGTCGTACCAGTCGCCGCCGACGGCGAGGCCGTCCCCGGAGGGCGTGAAGCGCGCGGCCAGGTGGAGGCCGGGGAGCACCGGCAGCCGGGGGAGCAGGCTGCGCTGCAGCGCCGCGGACATCCCGCGCTGCAGCTCGCGCAGCCGCAGTCCCTCCAGCGCGAGCCCGGCGAGGGACGCGAGGACGGCGAGCTCGTCGAGGTCCGTGGCGGAGAACGTGCCGGTGGTACGACCGACCGTCAGCACGCCGAGCAGGTCCTCGCGGCTGAGCAGGCCGAGGACGAGCACGTCCGTGCTGCCCAGCGACAGCGCGAGCTCGGCCTGCGCCCGCAGGCGCGCGTCCTCCGACAGCGCCAGGCCGCGGAGCTGCTCCGGGTCGATGCGCAGCCGGTGGCCGGGCGCGTCCTGCAGCCGCGCCAGGGCGCCGACGGCCTGCGCGGAGGACCGTCGCGCCCGGACCGGACCCATGTCCGGCGACAGCGGGAGCGGGCCGTCCACGCCGCGAGCGGAGGCCCGCGTGATGAGGTCGGGCACCTGCAGCACGTCGGCGAGGCACCACTGCGCGGTCCTCGGGATCAGCAGCCCGGCCAGGTTGTCGAGCGCGCGTGCGGGGTCGTGACCCTCGGCCAGGGCGCGGACCGCCCGGGCGAGCAGGTCGCCGCTCATCCGGTCGAGAGCGCGCGACGGGACGCCTGCTCGGCCTCGACCAGCCCCTGCCGCAGCCCGTCGAGGGTGTCGGCGAGGCCCCGGATCCGCGTGCCCGTGGCGCCGTCGCCCGAGACGCTGGCCATCGCGACGACCTCCGCGAGGGACGCGACCAGCGACTCGAGCCCGAGGGCGGCGGCGCGCAGCCGGGAGTGCGTCTCCCGCCAGGCGTCCTCCAGCCGGGCGTGGACGGCGAGCTGCGACCGCACCGCCTCGAGGGCTGCGTCCGACGCCGCGGTGCTGCCCTCGGCCGAGCGGGCGCGCTCGAGGTGCGCCTGGTCGCGGCGGACCTGCTCCACGTCGACCCGGCCGAGGGCGCGCGCCAGCACGACGGTCTGCCCCGCCAGCCGGGAGATCTCCTCGAGGGTGTCCACCGCCCGGGCGTGCACGTCGGCCGCCTGCAGCTGCACCGGTCCGGCGGGCTGTCCGGCCGCGATCTCGCCGAGCTCGTCGACCGCCTCGTGGGCGCGCTCGTAGAGCGCGTGCGCCTCGGTGCCCCGTGGCGGCAGCTCGGGGCGGGGTCGCTCGCCCGCGCCGGGCCTCTCCCGTGCCGTCATGCCCTTGACGACGGTTCCCACCGCGTAGCCGCCGACCGCCACGGCGATCCCGACCGGTCCGGACAGACCCAGCCCGATGGTCGCCAGGGCACCCACGAACCCGCCGGCCCCGATGGTCCAGGGGTCGGCGAGCAGCCGGGCGAGCCTCATCCGCGACCCGTGCTCAGAAGTTCGAGACCACGTCGGACAGCACCTTCTCGATGCTGGTCTCCTCGCGAGCGTCGTACGACGCTCCGGCCGAGGCGTCGGCGATCTGCTTCAGCTCGGGCAGGCTGGCGTCCTGGCCGAAGGCGACCGTGAAGACGCGGATGGTGCGCGAGGTGTCCTCGCCCGGGCGGAGGTCGGCCAGCAGCCGTTCCAGGTCGCTGTCGGGGTCGTCGTTCTTGCCGTCGGTCATCACGACCACGGCGTTGATCAGACCTGGCTGGAACTCGCGCTCCATCTGGTCCTGCGCGCGCCGCGTGGAGGCGTAGAGCGCCGTCCCGCCCTCCGGGAACAGCCCCTGCGCAGCAGCTTTCAGCGCGCCGAGGTTCTTGCCCACCGGCCCGATCGGCACGTCGACCCGGTAGTCCGACGAGAAGGTGGCCAGCCCGACCTGGTCGGCCGGGCCGAAGCCGTCGAAGGCCTTCGCCGCGGCGTCGCGGGCCAGCTCGATCCGGTTGTCGGACTGCATGCTGCCCGAGCGGTCGATGACGAAGAGCACGCGCGCCTTCTTGCGCAGGTCGCGCCACGAGTCGCGGATCAGCGCCAGCACCGGCGGCGCCGGCGGGGCGAGCTCGACCTTCGGCTGGTCGGGCAGCGCGCCGTACTTCTGCGACACCAGCGCGCCGACCTTGCCGTCCGAGGAGCGGAAGCCGATGTCGGTGAAGCGCTTCTGCGACTCGGCCGAGGTGGCGAACTCCAGGAAGTCCGCAGCCGCCGCCTGCTTGTTGGCGTCGACCCAGTCCGCGGTGAGCGTGACGTAGGGGTTGTCCGAGAAGACGGTGCCCTCGCGCGGGTAGATCCCGGCCAGCGGCGTGCGCGGCGGCGAGCCGTTGCCGCCGACGCTGGGGTCGCCGACGTTGTAGTCGAGCAGCGACTTCTCCTCGACCGCGATGGCTGACACGTAGGTCAGCCCGCGGCCGTCGCGGTCGGCCTTGGCCTGGTTGGCCAGGAAGGTGAGCGTGGTCGGGCCGTAGTGGACGGCCGACTGCTCGATCCCGCCGACGTACGCCCGCACCTTCGGGTCGTTGATGTCGGCCGGGGTCAGGTCGCTCGACAGCCCGGTCGCCGCGAAGTTGGCGCCGACCAGCGCGTGCAGGCCGCTGGTGGACAGCTCGGGGTTGGTCTTGCCGAGCCGGAACGGCCCCCACTCCGGGTGGCCGAACGCGCCCCAGCCCTGCGGGTTCCTCGACAGCGCCAGCAGGTCCGACCAGCCCGGCTGCTTCGCGGGCCAGCCGAGCGCCTCGGCCATCGGTGCGGGCATCGCGATGACCAGAGGGGTGCGGACCAGGCTGGGGAGGTCCCCGTCCGGGACCAGCGACGGCTTGTCCTGCAGGCGCAGGGCGTTCGAGAGCAGGCCGGGCCACGAGGAGGAGGACGGCGACCAGACGTCGGGCCGCGGGCCGTCCGCACGCTCGTTCCAGCCACGGGCCAGTGCGGTCTGCGCCGCCCCGGAGGACTTCTCGGTGACGGTGACGTCGACGCAGCCGGCGTCGGACTCGCCGTCCTCCTGGGCGTAGCGCTCGGCGATCTCGGTCAGGACCGAGGTCTTCTCCGGGCTCACCGCGAGCACCAGCTCGGTGGACGGCCCCTCGCAGGCCGACTCGACGGTGCTCGGTCCGCCGGTCGCGTCGCTGCCGTCCCCGCCATCGCCGGTGATCGAGCGGACGAACAGGATCAGGACCACCCCGGCCGCGATCGCGGCGAGCGCCGGCAGGCTGCGGGCGGCCGGCGATCGGCGCGACGGGTGCGTCATGGCGCCAGCGTGCCACTCCCGGGCGTCTCCGGGGTCACGCCGGACCCACGAGGCCGGCGACGATCCGCGCCGAGAGCGCGACCAGCGGCAGCCCCCCGCCGGGGTGCGACGAGCCGCCCACCAGGAACAGGCCGGGAACCGGCGAGCGGTTGACCGGTCGCAGGAACGCCGCGGCCACCCCGTTGCTGGAGGTGCCGTAGATGGCCCCGCCCACGGCGCCGGTGCGCTCCTCGAGGTCAGCCGGTGTCATCGCCTGCGCCCAGAGCACGCGCTCGCGGACCGGGAGACCGCGTTCGGCGAGCAGGTCCAGCAGCCGGTCGGCGTACGACGCGGCGAGCCCGGGCGCGCGCCAGTCCACCGCACCGGGTCCGCTGCCGTGCCGCGGGGCGTTGACCAGGACGAACCACGCCTCGTGACCGTCGGGACGCACGGCGGGGTCGTCCGGGACGCTCGCGTAGAGGGTCGCGTCGTACGGCGGACGGCCCGGATCGCCGAAGACGGCGTCCATCTCGGCGTCGTAGTCGGCCGGGAAGAGCACGTTGTGGTGCGCGATCCCGGGAGTGCGACCGGCCACGGCGAGCAGCAGCACGAAGCCGCTCAGCGACGGCGTCGCCCGCGCCAGCCGCCTGGCCGCGGACGGCGCGTGCACGAGCGAGCCGTAGACCTGCGCGGCATCGGCGTTGGCGACGACGACGTCGGCAGCCAGCCGCTCGCCGCCGTCGAGCAGGACGCCGTCGACCCGGCCCGCAGCTGTCGTGATGCGGGTCACCCGGCTGCCCAGCCGGACAGCGGCGCCCCGCTCCACGGCGCGGTCGCGCACCGCGTCGCCCAGCCTCGTCAGCCCGCCGCGCACGTACCACCCCCCGAAGGCCTGCTCGGCGTACGGCACGGCAGCCAGGGCCGCGGGCGCGCGCCGCGGATCGGACCCGGTGTAGGTCGCGTAGCGGTCGAGGAAGGTGCGCAGTCGCGGGTCGCGCAGGTGCGTGCGGCCGAGCGCCCGCAGCGACCGGCCGGGCGCGATGACGGCCAGGTCGCGGGGGTGCCGGACGGCGAGCCGGGCGAGGGTGCGCGGGCCGTCCAGCGGGCTCTCCAGGAACGGACCGGAGCTGGCGGCCCAGATCCGCTCGGCGCGGGCGTGGAAGCCGCGCCAGTCCTCGCCGCTGCCTGCGCCGAGCGCCCGGTCGAGCTCCGCGCACAGCGCGTCCAGTCCGTCGCGTGCGTCGAACCCGCTGCCGTCCGCGAAGCGGTAGCGGGCGATCGGGTCCAGCCGTTCGACCTCGAGATCGCCTGGCCAGCCGCCCGTCTCGGCGAACAGGTCGCGGAAGACCTGCGGCATCGTCAGCAGCGACGGCCCGGTGTCGAAGCGGAAGGTGCCGGCCCCGCCGACGTCGGTCGTGACGAGCCCGAGCTTGCCGCCGACCTCCGGGGCGGACTCGCAGACCGTCACGTCGTGACCCAGGGCGGCGAGCCGCGCGGCCGCGGCGAGCCCGCCCACCCCGGCGCCGACCACGACGACGCGGCTCAGAGCGGGCGCCCCTTCCAGGCGAGCACGCCGCGGCGGTGCAGGACCCGCGATCGCACGGCCAGCGCGCACAGCGCCGTGACCGAGGCGGGGTGCGCGAGAGCGTCCGGCAGCACCCGGCCGCCGGTGCGCCGCGCGCTGACGACGCGGCCGGCGACGCCTGCCGCGTAGCCGAGCAGGCCCGCCCGTGAGCCGCGAAGCGCCGCCAGCGGCGGGACGACGTAGAGCGCGGCGAGGACGGCGACGGCCGGCAGCGGCAGCGTCCACAGCGACTTGCCGTAGCCCTCGACGAGCTCGGCCCACGAGTCGTACATCCGGGTCGTCGCGAGTGCGGTGCCGTCGCAGACGCCGCCGGTCCCACCGACTCGCTTGATCGCCCGCAGCAGCTCGACGTCCTCCACCACGGCGCCGCGCACCGCCGCGTGACCGCCGGCCCCCTCGTAGGTCGACCGGCGCACGGCCAGCAGCTGGCCGTTCGCGGCGGACAGCGACGCCCGTGACGACCGCTCGGCGAGCCGCAGCGGCAGGAACGTCAGCCACGACCACTGCAGCAGCGGCTGCACGAGCGCGGTGGCCCCGGGCGTCTCCTGCCGCGGGTAGGGCGACAGCAGGTCGAGGCGGGTCTCCTCCAGCAGCGCGACGGTCGCGGCGACCGCGCGGGGCGCGAGCACGACGTCGGCGTCGACGAAGACGAGCACCTCGCTGGTCGGGGCGGCGGCGTCGGCGAGCTCCTGGCAGGCGTGCGGCTTGCCGAGCCAGCCGGGCGGCAGGGGCGCCCCGATCAGCACCCGCACGCGGGGGTCGCCGTCCAGGACGTCTCGCACCACCGCGGCGGTGCCGTCGGTGGAGCCGTCGTCGAGCACGACGACCTCGAGGTCGACGCCCTCCTGCGCGAGCAGCGCGCGCAGGCACGGCTCGACCCGGTGCGCCTCGTCGCGGACCGGCAGCAGCACCGACACGCGGACGTCCGTCGACGACGCCGTCGGCACGCGGAGCAGCCGCGCGTTGACGGCGGCGTGCAGCGCCAGCAGGGCGGCTCCCGCAGCCAGAGCTCTCATCGGCGCACGAGCGCTCGGGCGTACGGCACGGCCACCAGTCCCATCCCGATCCCGCCGACCAGCGCGACGACCGGGCGACCGAAGAAGACGGCGAACGCGAGCACCGACGAGGCGTACGTCCAGAGGAACAGGGCCGCGGGCACCCGGTCGTCGGCCTCGCGACGGGGGAGCAGCTGCAGCGCGCCCACCATCAGCACACCGACGAGCAGCCACCCGAGGGAGTTGCTCACGGGGACGTCCGGCGAGCCGGGCCACGACACCTGCACGTCCCGCCAGACCCAGTGCCCGGCCTCGACCATCTGGGGGTCGAGGAACAGGTCCCAGGCGGCGAGCGCCCAGCCTCCGATCAGCGCGGCGAGCAGGCGTGACGAGGCGAGCCGCTGGCCGACCAGCAGGCACGGGTAGGCCATCATCGTCCAGGCCATCGGCACGACGACGGGCACCGAGAGGACCTGCCAGCCCAGCGATCCCGTGTAGTCGTAGTCGCCGAACGGGATGCCGGTCCGCGTGCCGACGGACTCCGCGACCAGACCGGCTCCGGCGGTGACGAGCACGAGGAGCGCCGCCCAGCGCGGGCCGCGGTGGACGGCGGCGTGCGTCACCGATGCCGTGAAGAACGCGACGACGGTCAGCACGGTGAGCGTGTCCCGCGGACCGCCGGACACCAGCGGGTAGCCGATCTGCAGCAGCACGGTCAGCCCGGCCAGCGCGACGCTCGGGTCCCGCCGGGACGTGCGGAGGAGGGTCACGTCGGGCGGAGCACCCCGCGCAGTCGCCGGATGGCGTCGGCCAGCGCGGCGCGCGCCGCCGGACCGTGCGCGGCGAACCAGTCCGGGACGTCCTCGACCAGGTCGTCGTACGCCTCGCCGAGGTCCTCGCCGGCCAGCGCGTGACCGGCGACCGGGTCGTCGAAGAGCAGGTGCCAGAGCTCGGAGACCTCGGCCGTCGAGGGCAGCGGCATGCCCTGCGACAGCCACCCGCCGAGGTCGAGGTCGATCTCGTCGGGCAGGTCGTCCTGCAGCGTCAGCCCGTGCTCCTGGGCGTGGTGCTCCAGCCCGGCCCGGCTGGAGAACACCGGGACGTGCCCGTGCGTGCGGAGCAGCACGTCGGTCTCGCTGTCGTCGTCCACGACCCATCCGGCGTGCCAGCGGGTGTCGCCGTCGATGAGGAGGACCTCGTAGAGATCAGACACGTCGCACCTTCTCGATCGTCCGGGACAGCAGGGAGGGGGAGAGGTCGGCCAGCACGGCGCTCGCGGCCGATCGTCCGCTGGCACCGAAGACGCCGCCACCCGGATGGGTGGACGCGCCGCAGAGGTAGAGGCCCGCGAGACCGGGCAGCCGGTAGCCCGCCAGCTCCGGCATCGGCCGCCACATGAACATCTGGTCGAAGGACATCTCGACGTGCATGACCTGTCCGGACCGCAGCCCGAGCTCGCGCTCGAGGTCGAGAGGGGTCTGGACGTGCATGTGCTCGACGCTGCTCGCGAAGCCGGGCGCGACCCGGTCGACGGCCTCGACCAGCTTGGTCCCCTCGCGCTCGGCGATGCCGTCCCAGTGCTCGCCGTTGGACAGGGTGTAGGGGTGCCACTGGCCCCAGACGGTCACGTTGTGCTTGCCGGCCGGCGCGATCGTGTCGTCGAAGGCGCTGAAGGTCATGGCCAGCGCGGCCGGCTCGGTCGGGGGCAGGCCCGCGCTGTACTCGCCGTGCGCCCGTCGCAGCGCCTGCCGGGAGGGAGCCAGGAGCTGCATGGACCGGTGCGTCTCGTCGGTGCCGGCGGCGTACCGGGGGAGCGCGCTCGTGCCCAGCCGCACGACCATGCCGATGCCGTTGCCGGTGCGGATGCTGCGGCGCGCCCGGTCCCCGAGGTCGCCCGGGACGTCGTCGCCCAGCAGCTCCAGCGTGGTCAGCACGTGGCAGCCCGCGACGACGACGCCGGCGGTCAGGAGCTCACCCGACTCCGTCCGCACACCCGTGACGCGGTCACCGGAGGTGGTCAGCGCTGCGGCGCCGTCGCCCAGCCGGACCCGTCCGCCGTAGGACTCGAGCCGGGTGCGCAGCGCCTCGCTGAGCATCCCGCTGCCGCCCTTCGGGTGACCCGGCGGGCGCAGGTGCATGACGGTGTTCCAGCCGACCAGGTCGGCGGTCGCGACCTCGTGCGTGGGCGGGCCGGACTGCGCGCCCATCCAGGCGAGCGCGGTCTTGAGCCGCTCGTCGTCGAAGTGCTCGTCGAGCAGCGAGTCGGCGCTGGTGAGGAACTGCCGTGACAGCTCCAGACCGTCCAGCCCGGTCGACCTCCCGACGCCCCACAGGGTGCGGCCGAGGTGGCGCATCGTGGGTGCGCCCTGGAAGGCCTCGAAGACGCGCAGGTTGCGCGCCGACCAGTCCTCGACGAAGGCCCGGTAGGCGTCGGCATCACGACTGCCGCAGACGCTCTCGATCGAGGCGCAGGTCCGGTCGAGGTCGACGAAGAAGTGGATCCCCTCGTCGCCGAAGGGCGCGAAGCCCCAGGGGTCGAGGTCCTGGTACTCCAGACCCGCGTCCTCGAGCTGCAGGTCTTCCACGATCCCGGTGTGCCGGACCATGATGTGCGCGCTCGAGCCGCGGTCCATCCGGTAGCCGGGAAAGCGCTCCACGGTCGACACCGCACCGCCGAGGACGGTGTCGCGCTCGACCACCTCGACGTCCAGGCCGTCGCGGGCGAGGTAGCAGGCGGCGACGAGGCCGTTGTGGCCGGCGCCCACGACGACTGCCCGCTCGGTCACGCCTCC
>SCTD01000631.1 GCA_004299215.1 Frankiales bacterium
GTGACGTGCGTCGGCTGCTGGGCGCTCTCGAAGACGTCGGCCACGACCAGGTCGCTCTCGCCCTGGCGCAGCCGCGGCAGCTCCTCGCGGGCGTCGCCGACGCGCAGCCGGAACCCCTTGGTGCCGAAGGACTCCCGCACCAGCGATGCCAGCTCCGCGTCGGCCTCGACGACCAGCTGGCGCGATCCCGGGCGGGTCGCCGCGACGTAGCGGGGGAGCGTGCAGCCGCCACCGCCCAGGTGCACAGCCGTGAGCGGTCCGGCCGGCAGGGCGTCCACCACGTCACCCATCAGGCGCACGTAGTCGAACTCCAGGTGCGTCGGGTCGACCCGATCGACGTAGGACTGCGCGACGCCGTCGACGGTGAGCAGCCAGGAGTCCTCGCGGTCCAGGTCCTGCAGCAGCTCGGCCTCGCCGAAGGCGACCGGCCGGCGGCCCGCCACCGGACCGCTCACGGCAGCTTGGCGCGCAGGGCCGGCCAGGCGTCGGCGAACGCCGGGTGCAGCGGCAGGTCGGTCACCTCGTCGACGGGCACCCAGCGCAGGTCGATGCTCTCCCGCTCCGGCACGACGGGCAGCCGGTCCGGCACGGTGCCGACGAAGGTCGTGTACGTCCAGGCGCCGTGGTCCGCGACGTGCTCGTCCACGAGCTCGAGCGCGGTGAGGTCCAGTCGCGTCTCCTCCGCGGTCTCGCGGCGCGCCGCCTGCTCGGCCGTCTCGGTGCTGGTGCGGGCCCCGCCCGGCACGCCCCAGGTGTCGCCGCCGTGGCTCCACGGCGCCCGGTGCTGCAGCAGGACGTACGGCCCCGGGGCCACGGCGAGCAGCCCGGCCGCCCCGAAGCGGCCCCAGTGCCGGTGCCCCAGCGAGCAGACCAGCCAGCCGTCCCCGTCCGTCATGCCTCCTGCCTACCCGGTGCCGGTCCCGCCCGCGCGCCGGGGGCAGGATGGCCCGCATGACCCTCCCCGAGACCGCCCGCGAGTGGCACCTGATCGCCCGGCCGACGGGGATGCCGCAGAGCAGCGACTTCGAGCTCGTCGAGGTCCCGGTCCGCGCGCCGGGTGAGGGCGAGGTCGTGGTGCGCAACCTCTTCCTGTCCGTCGACCCGTACATGCGCGGTCGGATGAACGACATAAAGAGCTACGTCCCGCCCTTCGCGCTCGGCGAGCCGATGGACGGCGGCGCGGTCGGCGAGGTCGTCGCCAGCACAGTCGACACCCACGCCGTCGGGGATCTCGTGCTGCACATGTCCGGCTGGCGCGAGGTCGCCGTCGGTCCGGCGAAGGCGTTCTCGGTGCTGCCGGCGACCGGCCTGCCGCCGTCCTACCACCTCGGCGTGCTCGGGATGCCGGGCCTCACGGCGTACGCCGGGCTGTTCGAGGTGGCGGGCTTCCAGGACGGCGAGACCGTCTTCGTGTCGGGCGCGGCGGGCGCCGTCGGCAGCCTGGTGGGGCAGCTGGTGAAGGCCCGCGGCGGCCGGGTCGTCGGCAGCGCCGGCTCGGCCGAGAAGGTGCGCCGGCTGACCGAGGAGCTCGGCTTCGACGCGGCCTTCGACTACAAGGCGGGACCCGTCGCGGAGCAGCTCGCCGCGGCCGCCCCCGACGGGATCGACGTCTACTTCGACAACGTCGGCGGCGAGCACCTGGAGGCCGCGATCGGCGCGCTGCACCAGCACGGCCGGATCGCCGTCTGCGGCATGATCGGCGCCTACAACGCGACGGAACCGCCTGCCGCGCCGAGGAACCTGACGCAGGTGGTCGGCAAGCGGCTGCGCCTGCAGGGCTTCATCGTGAGCGACCACGGGCACCTCCGGCAGCAGTTCCGGGAGGAGGTCGGCGCCATGCTCGCCGACGGCCGGGTGCGCGCCCAGGAGACCGTCGTCGACGGGATCGAGTCCGTCGTCGAGGCCTTCGTCGGGCTGCTGTCGGGCGACAACACGGGGAAGATGGTCGTGAGGCTGGCATGACGCTGGGTGCGCTGGCCGAGGACTCGCTGGCGCGGCTGGGCGACCACCGGTCACTGGAGCTCGAGGGCCGCTGGTACACCGCTGCCGAGCTGCACGCGCGCGCGGTCCGCCTGTCGGCCGGGTTCGGGGTGGCACCCGGGGACCGCGTCGCGGTCTGCATGACGAACAGCCCCGAGGTGCTGCTCTCGTACGCCGCCCTCTGGCGCGCCGGAGCGGTCCCGACGCCGGTCATCTCCGCGGCGACGGCGCCCGAGCTGCGGCACGTCCTCGTGGACTCCCGAGCGGTCGCGGCCGTCGCGTCGGAGACGAGCCTGTCGCTGGTGGCGGAGGCCACCCGCGGGCTCGACGTGCGCGTCGTGCTGGCCGGTCCCAAGCTGCTGCCCGGTGCCGACGTGCTGATGGAGGAGCTGGAGTCCGGCGCGGACGGCCCGCTGGTGCGCCGGGACGGCGCCGACCTCGCCGCGCTGCTCTACACCGGTGGCACCACGGGGCGGGCGAAGGGTGTGATGCTCACCCACGCCGGGCTGTCGGAGATCTCACGCTCCCGGGCGCGGGTCTTCTCGGAGTCCGGAGCCG
>SCTD01000732.1 GCA_004299215.1 Frankiales bacterium
GGCTTGTAGCGCGTGCGGAACTCCTCGCGCTTCACCTCGCGGCCGCCGTCGACGAACACCCGGGTGACGACGATGTCGAAGCCCTTCTCCCCCGAGGTGGCGGTGCAGTCGGGCCGGTCGACGTACTGCGTGCCGAAGTCCTTCAAACGGGTACGCGGCCCCGTCACCGAGCGGACCTCGTCGAAGCGCTTGGTCCCCCAGAACGTCACCGTGATCGAGCGGTCGGTGTAGGAGGTGTCGATGAAGACGCCGTGGGGGCTGTCGTTCTCGAAGATCAGGTCCGGCAGCGGGTAGGACACCGTCGCCTCGCGCCCCGGCGGGTAGCGGCTGATGTAGTAGCTGTGCGGGGTGTGCGTGATGTCCTTCAGCCCGCTGAAGAAGACCGCGTTGAAGATCGTGGTCGCGAACTGCGACACCCCGCCGCCGACGCTGTTGCGGAACTCCCCGTCCAGGATCATCGGCGCCGGCTTGAAGCCGCGCGCCTCGTCGCGCGGTCCGACGAAGCCGTTCAGGTCGAACTGGTCGCCCGGTCGCAGCACGTAGCCGTCGACGATGTCCGCGATCCGGTGGATGTTGGTCACCCGGGGCGCGCAGCAGGGGTGCCGCGAGGTGAAGGTGCCGATGACCTCCTTCACGCCGAGCCCGCGGGCGGTCTCGGTCGACACCCGCGGCTGCGACACCGAGAGATCGGCCGTGGCGGTGCGCGGGGCGTCGTCGGTGAGCACCTCCAGCACGGCGTCAGCGAGATCCGCCGCCGACACCGACATCCCCGTCTTCGACGGCACCACCACGGGCGTGCCCGAGGAGATGTCGAACGTCGCGTCGACGGCCGGCGTGCCGACCATCCGCAGTTTGCCCTCGACCCGCTCGTGCAGGTCGTCCTCGCGGATGACCGGGGTGATCTCCCCGTCGACCGCCTCCAGCGAGAGCGACTTGGCGATGTCGAGCGGCTCCACGACGAGCTCGTCGCCCTCGACGTCCACCGTGATCGGCGCCGCCAGTGCGGGGATGGCGATCTCGTCGCGCGCCTCCCGTACGTCCTCGTCGGTCGTGGAGACCTCGTCGACGTCGACCGGCACCTCGACCCGCTGGGAGAGGTACGAGGAGCGCAGCGCGGCGACCGCTCCCTCGACGTCGAGCGCCCGTCCGGTGATCGGCCGGGCCTCGACCGGCACGCCCTCGGGGGTGAACCGCACGGCGCCCTCACGGGCGTCCCGGTCGAAGCCCTCGGCCAGCCGGGCGAGCTCCGCCGACAGCCGCGCCTCGTCGTAGGAGGGCACCGGGTCGACCTCCCGCCCGGCGCCCAGGCGCGACAGCAGCCGGTCCACGACACCGGCGTCCAGTGCCGCGTCGACGGTCGCGTCGACGTCCAGCGCGATGCCCGCCGCGGTCGGGTCGAGCTGCAGCACCTCGTCGTCGGCGACCAGCGAGATCGGCGACGTCTGCTCGGTGCCGAGGGCTGACGACAGCCGCGCGG
>SCTD01000632.1 GCA_004299215.1 Frankiales bacterium
CTGCCCGTCTTCATCAGCAACTCGAGCGCCATCACGATGGTCTCCATCATCGGCTTCGCGATAGTCGGGCTCTCGGTCGGGATCGTCACCGGTCTCGGGGGACAGCTCTCCCTCGGGCAGTTCGCGATCGCCGCGGTCGGGGCCTGGGCGTCCTTCGAGGTGTCCAGCCGGATCGGCCACTTCGAGCTGTCGTTCCTCTACGCCGGGTTGGCAGGAGCCTTGGCCTCGCTGGTGATCGGCCTGCCGGCACTGCGAATACGCGGTCTGTTCCTCACCGTCACGACCCTGTCCTTCGCCTTGGTCATGCCGGCCTTCCTGCTGCAGCAGCAGTTCGTGCTCGGCGACGGCGTCGACCCGGGGCGACCGATCATCGGCGACACGGCCCTCGACACCGGCAAGCTCTACTACTACTTCGCCCTGCCGGTCCTGGTGCTCACCGTGCTGCTGGCACGCAACGTGCGCCGCGGCGGCTTCGGTCGGCTGCTCACGGCGGTGCGCGACAACGAGGAGGCCGCACGCGCCTTCACCGTGCGCGCGTCGCTGGTCAAGACGCAGGGCTTCCTGCTCGCCGGCTTCTTCGCCGGCGTCGGCGGCGCCCTCTACGGACACGCCCTGTCGCGCATCGGCTCGTCGACGTTCCCGACCAGCGCGAGCATCGCGGTCGTCGTCATGACCGTCATCGGCGGCATCTCGCTGCTGTCCGGTCCGATCATCGGCGCGCTGTTCATCATCGGCGTCCCGGCGTTCCTGCCGCTCGACTCGGCCGGTCTGGCCGCCAGCGCCCTGGGCCAGCTGCTCATCATCATGTACCTCCCGGCCGGTCTCGGCGGGCTGGCCGAGCCGCTGCGCGACAAGATCGTGAAAGCGCTCGGGCGAAGAGCCGGGATCGACGTCGAGGCGGCGTACGACGACGTGCCCACGGCAGCCGGCTCGACCGGCTCCGCGCGGGTGCGCGAACGGGTGGCGCCGATCCGGCCCACCGAGCGGCTGCGCCCGCCCGGCTCCGTGCTGCTGCAGGGGCAGGGGCTCACCAAGAGCTTCGGTGGCGTCAAGGCCGTCCGCGACGTCAGCTTCGACGTGCGCGCCGGCGAGACCGTCGGCCTCATCGGTCCCAACGGCGCCGGCAAGACCACCACCTTCGAGCTGCTCGGCGGCTTCACCAAGCTCGACGCCGGACGGGTCCTCTTCGAGGGGCAGGACGTCACGAGCTTCGGTCCGGAGGCACGTGGCCGGCTGGGCATGATCCGGTCCTTCCAGGACGCCGGGCTCTTCCCGACGCTCACCGTCGAGGAGACGATCCGGCTGTCGCTGGAGCGGCTGCACCCGACGCGCTTCTTCGCGTCCATCGCCGGCCTGCCCGGCAAGGAGCGGGAGAAGGACAAGCTCGTCGACGAGCTGCTGGGCTTCATGGGGCTGGAGAGCTACCGCACCTCGCAGATCCAGCAGCTCTCGACCGGCACCCGGCGCATCACCGAGATCGCCTGCCTGGTCGCGCTCCAGCCGACGCTGCTGCTGCTCGACGAGCCCAGCTCCGGCATCGCCCAGCGCGAGACGGAGGCGCTCGGCCAGCTGCTGGTCGACCTCAAGGAGCAGCTGCAGCTGTCGCTGCTCATCATCGAGCACGACATCCCGCTCGTGATGCGGCTCTGCGACCGCGTGGTCGCGATGGCCGACGGCGTGGTGATCGCGTCCGGCACGCCGGCCGAGATCCGCAACGACCCGCTCGTGGTCGAGGCCTACCTCGGTGGCGACATCAAGGCGATCGAGCGGTCGGACAACGTCCCCGGGACGCGCAACGCCGAGGCACCCGAGCCCGAGCCCGAGCCCGAGCCCGAGCCCGAGCCGGAGCCGGCGCAGGAGCGCGAGCTCGTCGGCGCGGGGGCGTCGTACTCCGGGGAGCTCGTCGTGCCCGGTCTCGGCGCGGCGCGCACCGACCGGCTCATCCAGGCCTTCGGCAGCGTCGACAACGTCCGCCGCGCGACGGTCGAGGAGATCGCCGCCATCCGCGGCTTCGGGCCGGGGACGGCGCGGCGCGTGCTCGAGGCGCTGCGATGAGGGGGGCAGCGGGATGACCGTGCAGGAGGCCGCGCCCCAGACGGGTGCCGCTCCCGTCACCCTGGGCGCGGTCGTCGACGCGCTCGGCTCCGGGCTGATGCGGCTGGTGGTCGCCCCGCGCGGGCTCGACGTCCCGGTCGGTGAGCTGGTGGTCCACGACCCGCTCGGCGACCCCGCGCCGAGACCGGACGACCTGCTGCTCGCCGTCGGCGTCGACGCGGCCCGGCCGAGCGCCATCGACGTGGTCACCGGTTGCGCCGCGCGCGGTGCCGTGGGCGTGCTCCTGAAGGACGACGGGGAGCTCCCGGCATCGCTCGTCGCCGCCGCCGAGGCGCACGGCATCGCGCTGCTCATCGCCCCTCGCGACGCGGCGTGGGGACAGCTGCACACGCTGCTGCGCACGGCCCGCTCGGTGAGCGCCCCCCGCGGCGTGGGCTCGCAGGCAGCCCCGCTGGGTGACCTCTTCGGACTCGCGGACGCGCTCGCGTCCGCCGTCGGCGGGGCGGTGAGCATCGAGGACGAGCGCTCTGCCGTGCTCGCCTACTCCACCGGCCCGCACCCCACCGACGACGCGCGCCGGGCGGCCATCCTCGGCCGCCGGGTGCCGCAGGAGTGGCTCGACCGGCTGCAGGACATGGGCGTCTTCCGGCACCTCGTCTCGAGCGACGAGGTCGTGCACGTCCCGCCGCTGGACGCGCTCGCGTACGCCCCGCGTCTCGTGATCGGCGTGCGCGCGGGCGGGGAGGCGCTCGGCTCGATCTGGGTGCAGGAGGGTGACCGCCCGTTCGGCCCCGACGCCGACAAGGCGCTGCGCGAGGCGGCCTCGCTCGCCGCCCTGCACCTGCTGCGCGCCCGCTCCGGAGAGGATCTCGAGCGGCGCCGTTCCGGTGACCAGCTGCGCGCCGTGCTCGAGGCACGCCTGCCCGCGAACCTGCTCGCCGAGAGCCTGCAGGTGCGCGCCGACGCGCCCGTCGTCGTGCTCGGCGTCGAGCTCGTCGAGGCGGACGACCCGGAGTCCGGCGTGCTCGCCGACCGGGTCGCGGACTTCCTGGTCTTCAGCTGCGCCGCCTTCCGCCGCCGGGTGGTCGCGTCCGCCGTCGGGCGCACCGCGTACGCCGTGCTGCCCGGGCGCGCGGGTGGCACGGCCGAGGCGCGCCAGCTCGCCGACGACCTCGCCGCCCGGGTCTCCGCCGGCCTGCGCGTCGAGGTGCGAGCGGCGGTGGTGGACGAGGTGGCCGGTCTGGTCCGGCTGCCCGACCTGCGCGCCGAGGTCGACCTCGCGCTGCGCGTGCTGCGCAGCCGCGGGACAGGCGGCTGCGTGCACGTCGACGACGTGCGGCCGGCCAGCGTGCTGCTCCAGCTGGCGGACCTGGCGGTCGAGCGGCCCGGGCTACTGTCCGGCAAGGTCCGCCTCCTGGAGGACAGCGACCGCAAGCGCTCCACCACCTACGTCCCGACGCTGCGGGCCTTCCTCGACTGCTTCGGCGACGTGCGCGCCGCGGCCGACGCCGTGGGCGTGCACCCCAACACCTTCCGCTACCGACTCCGCCGGCTGAGCGAGCTGGCCGACCTCGACCTCGACGACTCCGAGCAGCGCCTCGTCGCCCAGCTCCAGCTCCACCTGCTCGCGCCATGAACGGACCGCTCCGCAAGACCCGCCGCACCCGCCTGGAGGAAGACGTGACAACCATCGAAGCGCCGCCCGTGGTGATCTCGGGAGGACCCCACGGGGAGCTGCACCAGGCCCCGGGTCTGACCGACCGGGTGCCGGCGCTGCGGCCCCTGTCGCCGGTGCCGACCTACATCGGCATCGCCCTGACCGTGCTGGGCTTCGTCCTGGTGATGATCGCCTGGGGGCAGACCGCGGGCCAGACCAACGTCGCGCTGCAGGTGCCGTACCTCATCTCGGCCGGTCTGAGCGGGCTGGGGCTCGTGCTCGTCGGCCTCACCGTCGTCAACGTCGCCGCGAAGCGGCGGGACGCGCTGCTGCGCGAGCAGCAGATGCAGCTGCTGTCCGACGCGCTGCGCGAGCTGAGTGCCGCGCTCGGGCGCGACGACGACCGTTGAGCGAGATCTGGCGGATCCTGCGCGACCCGCGCGTCTCGACCACGCTCGTGCTGGCGGCGGTCGTCGTGGGCGGCTTCGCGCTGCTCGGGCAGGGCTACCGCGGGGCTGCCGCGACGCTGTTCGTGCCCTACCAGGTGCCGTTCGTCGTCAGCGGCGCGATCGCCGGGCTGGCGCTGGTGGGTGCCGGCCTCGCGCTGCTGTCCATCCACCTCGAGCGGACCGAGGCGGCGCAGGAGCGGCGGGAGATCGCCGCTCTGCAGCGCGACGTGCTGCGGCTGCTGGCCCGCGCCCCTGAGGCGCGCCGCCGGCCCTCCCGATGATCGACGAGCTCGAGGCGCTCGTCGCGGTCGAGTCGCCGTCCGACGACGACGAGGCGACGGCGGCCGCTGCACGGCTCGTCGACGACCTGCTCGCCGAGCACCTCGGCAGCCGCGGCACGTGGATCGCGGACGGTCCGCGGGGGCACCTGCTCTGGAGCGGCGGCGGGCCGCTCGAGGTGCTGCTGCTCGGGCACGTCGACACGGTGTGGCCGCACGGCACGACGGCGCGCTGGCCGTTCGAGGTCCGTGACGGCCGGGCCAGCGGCCCCGGGGCGTTCGACATGAAGGCCGGCCTGGTGCAGGGGATCCGGGCCCTGGCGTCGCTCGACGACCTGACCGGTGTCGGCTTCCTCGTCACGACCGACGAGGAGGTCGGGTCACCGACGTCGCGGGCGCTGATCGAGGACACCGCGCGCGGCGCGCGGGCCTGCCTGGTGCTGGAGCCGTCGGCCGACGGGGCGCTGAAGACCACCCGGAAGGGCGTGTCGGTCTACAGCCTCGTCGTGCACGGTCGCGCGGCGCACGCGGGCCTGGAGCCGGAGAAGGGCGCCAACGCCGCGGTGGAGCTGGCGCACCAGGTGCTGTCCGTGCTGGAGCTCGCCGACGCCGGCCTGGGGACGACCGTCACGCCCACCCTCGCCTCCGCAGGCACGACGACCAACACCGTCCCGGCCCGGGCGTCGGTGGCCATCGACGTGCGGGCGGCGGAGCCGGCCGAGCAGCTGCGGGTCGACGCCGCGCTCCGCTCGCTGGTCGCCCGCGTCCCGGGCGCCTCTCTCGAGCTGCTCGGCGGTCCGAACCGCCCGCCGCTGCCGGCGTCGTCCTCCGCGGACCTGCTCCAGCGGGCCCGGAGGATCACCGCGGAGCTCGGGCTCCCGCCGCTCACCGACGTCGCCGTCGGGGGCGGCTCGGACGGCAACTTCACAGCCGGCATCGGCGTCCCCACGCTGGACGGGCTGGGCGCTGTCGGCGCCGGCGCGCACGCCGAGGGAGAGCACGTCCTGGTGGAGGCGATGCCGCAGCGAGCCGCGCTCGTGGCCGGTCTGGTCCGAGAGCTGATGTCCTGACCGACGAAGACGCACCGGCCGGTTTCTCCCCCGGGGACGAAGCCGCGGCGGACCGAGCCAGGCACGCTGGCCCCATGACGACCACGCTCCCCGCCGCCGCCGCGGTCGCCGAGCACGCGCTGCATGCGGCCGGCGTCGTCGTGCGCCCTCTCGACACCCTGGACCGGGTGCTCGACGCCGAGGCGCTGCTCGGGGAGGTCTGGCGCAGCCCGACCAAGGCACCGCTGTCCGCGGAGGTCATGCGGGCCGTCGAGCACGCAGGGGGCTACGTCGTCGGCGCCTACGACGACTCGCCGGGCAGCACCCGCATGCTGGCGGCGTCCTCCGCCTTCCTCGCTCTCGGACCGGACGGGCGGGTGGCGCTGCACTCGCACATATCCGGGGTCCTCGCCCACGCGCAGGGCCGGCGGGTCGGCTGGGCGCTGAAGCTGCACCAGCGCGCGTGGTGCCTGGAGCGGGGCATCGAGACGGTCACCTGGACCTTCGACCCCCTGGTGCGCCGCAACGCCTGGTTCAACCTGGCCAAGCTGGGGGCGGTGGGCGTGGAGTACCTGGTCGACTTCTACGGGCCGATGTCCGACGGACTCAACGCCGGCGAGCCCACGGACCGGCTCTTCACCCGGTGGCAGCTGCTGGCCCCGGAGGTCGTGGCAGCCGTCGGGGCGGTCGGCGCCGGCGCGCAGCCGGCGACCGGGCACCTGCTGCTCGACGAGCGGGACGGCGGGCCGGCGCCCGGCCGGCCCGCCGTGCCCGGTGAGCGGTCCCTGGTCCGCCTTCCCGCGGACGTGGAGGCGCTCCGGATCGCGGCGCCGGAGCGGGCACGAGCCTGGCGCCTGGCGGTGCGTGACGTGCTCGCCCCCCTCGTGGACCGCGGTGCCCGGGTGACCGGGATGACCGGCGACGGGTGCCTGCTGGTCGAGCCGTGACCGTGACACGACCCGCACCTGACGCCACCACCGACGTCACGGCGGCGCTCACGGACGTCTTCTCCCGGGCAGGGGCGGTCGGCCGGCTGCACGCGCGCGAGATCGGCACCGGTCACGAGGTCGGCCTCGGTGCGGACGAGCCCGTGGTGCTCGCCAGCACCTTCAAGGTGCCCGTCGCGCTGGAGGTCTTCGCCCAGGCCGCCGAGGGTGGGCTCGACCTCTCGGAGCGGGTCCGCGTGCCCGTCGAGGGGAGAGCTCCCGGACCCACCGGGCTGTCGGTCTTCTCGCACGAGGCGGAGCTGTCGCTGCACGACCTCGCACGCTCGATGATCACCGTCAGCGACAACGCCGCGACCGACGTCGTGTGCGAGCGGGTCGGCCTCGACCGGGTGGCCGCTCGGCTGGGCGCCCTGGGCCTGGACGAGATCGTCATCCCCTACGACTGCCGGGGGATCTTCGCCACCGTCTTCGAGGACGCGGCGCGGGCCGGGCTGCCGACCGACGCCTTCCCCAGCGATCCCGAGGTGCTGCGCGGCGTGCGCGCCCTCGATCCGCTGCAGACCGACCGCGGCACCCCCCGCGCGATGACCCGCTTGCTCGAGCTGATCTGGACCGACACGGCCGGGCCCGCCGACGCCTGTGCGCAGGTGCGCGAGGTGATGGCGCAGCAGGTGTGGCCGCACCGGCTGACGGCGGGCTTCCCGGCTGACGTCACCCTCGCCGGCAAGACCGGCACGTTGCCCTCGCAGCACAACGAGGTGGGCGTCGTGGGCTACCCGGACGGCCGTTCGTACGCCGTCGCCGTCTACGTGCGCTCCGCGCGGTTCGACCTGCGGCAGCCGCTGCTCGACCGCGCGATCGGCGAGGCCGCGCGGATCGCGGTCGACGCGCTGCGGGGTTGAGCGGCTCAGCTGACGCGGGCTGCGGCCAGACCGGCGACCAGCGCCTCGACGAGCACGTCCCAGTGGCTGTCCTCGGCGAGGTCGGAGGACTCGAGCGCGGTTGCGGCCGCGACCAGCCGCGGGAAGGGCGCGAGAGCCGCGTCGTCGGGCTCGGGCTCGACCCAGTCGCCCATCGGCGGGCACTCGTTGAGGGCGCAGCCGA
>SCTD01000633.1 GCA_004299215.1 Frankiales bacterium
GGCAGAGGTGACAAAGGGGCCGCGGCCGCCAGAGTCGCACCCGCGCGCCGCCGGCCGGAGCGTGAAGCGCACCCGGTCCGGTCAGCTGTTCCGGGACCTCGGACGCCAGCTGTCCGAGGCCTCAGCCGTGCTCGCCGACGAACCTGAGTCGGAGGCGGTCACCGCGGCTCTCTCCAGCCTCGCCGCGGCGCGCAAGGCGCTGGCGCTGCTCATGCTCGAACGCGCCGCCGGTACCACCGAGCGAGCCCCTCGCGCGCCGGACGCCCCGAGCCTGTCGCGCCGGGTGCTGCTCGACGTCGACCGCGCGGCGGTGCGGCTCGGCCGGTCCTTCACCCGGTCGACCTGCGAGGAGTGGGGGCTGCCGCAGCCGGTGGTGAGCGCAGCGTTCGACGTCGTGAGCGAGCTCGTGGCCAACGCCGCGCGCGGCGCCTCGGAGCCGCTGGTGCTCTCCCTCGAGCTCGGCGCCGACGACCTGCTGGTGCAGGTCTGGGACGACGGACCCGGACTCCCGCGGCTGCTGCCCTACCGGACCGGGATCAGCGAGCGCGGCATCGGGCTCAGGCTGGTCAGCCAGCTCAGCACGGCGTGGGGCGCCCTCGAGGAGCAGGGCGGCAAGTGGGTCTGGGCCAGGCTCGGTCGCGGCGGGAGGCCTGTCCCGCAGGCCCGCTCGGCGCCCTGAGCCTCCTCGGCGGTCCGTGCACCCGGGACCTTTGGCGGTCGCGGTCGGGTCGTCAGTCCCTGGGAAGCGGGGTCTGCGCAGCGTGGAATGGCACCACGAGCCGGACCACTCCCGGAGACCGGCCACTCGCTAGGAGACGACGATGACCGCGATCCTCGACCGCATGCACCTCACGCACCACGACAGCGAGAGCGTCGATGGCGCAGCCAGGACCAACCGCCTCATCACCTTCCTCGGCACGCTGGTCCTGGTGGCCGGCGTGATCCTCGGCCTGGCCGGTGCCGGAACCTGGGCGCTCGTCCAGACCAGCCTCGCCGACGAGCGCATCACCGTCTCCGAGGACGCGGAGCGCTTCGGCGGCCAGCTCGTCAACGGCCCGCTCACCGCCTACTACCAGGCCGACATCATCGAGAAGCACGCCCTCGAGGGCTCCGGCGGCAAGACCTACTCCGAGCTCGACCGCGAGGACCCCGCCCGCGCGTCCGTCATGAACGGCAGCTTCCTGCGGGCCAGCCTGTTCACCAGCGTCGTCAGCTTCGGCGTCGCCGCGATGGCCATGGGCCTCGGCGTGATCTTCGTCCTGGTCGGCTTCGCGCTCCGCTCGATCGGCAAGACCCCCAGCACCGTCTGACCCCCCGGAACCGCCGACGGCCGGACCTCCTTCGAGGTCCGGCCGTCGCGTGCGGGTCACCGGAACCGTCGCCGTCTCCGTCCACGCAGAGCGCACCCGGCAGTCCGCAGCGACCCCTTGGCGGACGGCCCGTGCAGGGGTTGGCTGAGTGGACGGGGCCGCACTCGCCGTGGCAGGTCGCCGTGGGAGGTCGCCGTGGGAGGTCATGGTGTTCTCGGACCGCGCCGACGCCGGCCGGCTGCTGGCGGAGCGGCTGCGTCACCTGTCAACGGAGGACGTCCTCGTCCTGGGGCTGCCGCGGGGCGGGGTCCCCGTCGCCGTCGAGGTCGCCCGAGCGCTGAGCGCGCCGCTGGACGTCGTGGTGGTGCGCAAGCTCGGCATGCCCGGCCGGCCCGAGGTGGTCATGGGCGCGGTGGGCGAGGGTGGCGTCGTCGTGGTCGACGACGAGGTGATGACGTACGGCCGCGTCGGCCCGCGGGAGCTCGCGGCCGCGCGGGAGCGCGAGGAGCGGGAGGTGGAGCGCAGGGTCGTGCGCTTCCGCGGCGGCCGGCCGCCGCAGCAGGTGCACGGCCGGACGGTGGTGCTCGTCGACGACGGCATCGCCACCGGGTCGACCGCGCGAGCCGCCTGTCGGGTGGTCCGGGCACAGGGCGCGGCCAGGGTCGTGCTGGCGGCGCCGGTGGCCCCGGAGGGCGCGGTGCGCCGCGTGCGGGGCGAGGCCGACGAGGTGGTCTGCCTCGAGACGCCGCGCGACTTCTACGCCGTGGGCCAGTGGTACCGCGACTTCACCCAGACCAGCGACGACGAGGTGGTCCGGCTGCTGCAGACGGCTGATGCCGCCGGCGACCGGGACGCCTCCGGCGAGGAGCGGGTGGACGAGGACGTGCTGGTGCCAGCCGGCACCCTGCTGCTGCCCGGTCGGCTGACCGTCCCGCCGCGAGCTCGGTGCCTCGTGGTCTTCGCGCACGGCAGCGGCAGCAGCCGGCACAGCCCGCGCAACGACGCGGTCGCCGCCGCCCTCCAGCAGCGGGGGCTGGCGACGCTGCTGCTCGACCTGCTCACCGCCGACGAGGAGGGCGAGCGGGAGCTGGTCCTCGACGTCGAGCTGCTGGCCGGGCGGCTGGCCGGCGCCGTGCGCTGGGTGCGGCAGTGGGCCGGTCTCGCCTCGCTGCCGGTGGGGCTCTTCGGGGCGAGCACGGGCGCGGCCGCCGCGCTCTGGGTCGCAGCCGACCCGGCGTCCCGGGTCTCCGCCGTCGTCTGCCGTGGTGGCCGTCCCGACAGATCGGAAGAGCACA
>SCTD01000634.1 GCA_004299215.1 Frankiales bacterium
TGCCGCCGGTGTGCTTCGTGGAGGTCGGGGACTTCACCGGCGCGGCCCTGAAGCAGGCGGTCGCGGACGACCTGCGTGACGTCGTCTTCGTCGGGATGGCGGGCAAGCTGACCAAGCTCGCCAGCGGCGTGCTGATGACGCACTACACGAAGAGCAAGGTCGACACCGCGGTGCTCGTCGAGGTGACGGCGGAGGCGGGCGGGGACGCGGCTCTGGTCGAGGCCGTTCGGGGAGCCAACACCGCGCGGCACGCGTACGAGATGTGGGAGGCGGCAGGAGTGCTCCGCGACGCAGGCGGGTTGCTCTGCGGCCGCGTCGCGACGGTGCTCACCCGGTTCTGTGGGCTGCCGGCGCGGGTCGCGATGGTGGACCCGCAGGGAGCCGGCGTCGTCGCCGCGACCGAGCCGGACTGGGTGGCGGCTGCGTGATCACCGTGATCGGGCTCGACGGCTCGCCGCTGTCCCCCCTCGGTCTCGAGCGGCTGGCGCGGGCGTCGCTCGTCATGGGCGGGCGACGTCACCTGCGGGAGGTGCCGGTGCCACCGGGCACCCCGACGGTGGCGCTGCGCGACGACCCGGCCGAGGCGCTGCGTCAGGTCGCCGAGGCCGGCGGCGACGTGGTCGTGCTCGCGTCCGGCGACCCCGGCTTCTTCGGCGTGCTGCGACTGCTGCGCGAGCGGGTCGCGCCCGACGAGCTCGAGGTGCTTCCCGCCGTCTCCAGCGTCGCGCTCGCCTTCGCCCGCGCCCGGCTGCCCTGGGACGACGCGGTCGTGGTGTCGGCACACGGTCGAGACCCCCGGCCGGCGGTCGCCGCGTGCCGCGCCCACCCGAAGGTCGCGGTGCTCACCTCCGACGGTGCCGGGCCGGCCGAGATCGGTGCCGCGCTCGCCGGGATCGACCGGCGGCTGTGCGTGGTCGAGCGGGTCGGCCTCGACGGCGAGCGCGTCACGTGGCTCACCCCGGCGCAGGCCTCGGAGCGCACCGACTGGGACCCGCTCAACGTCGTCCTCGTCGTCGACGAACGGCGGGCGGTCGCTCCCGAGAAGCGCTGGCTGGCAGGGGCGACCTCTCCCGCCGGCTGGGCTCTGCCCGAGGACGGCTTCGCGCACCGGGACGGCATGGTCACCAAGGCCGAGGTGCGCGCACTGGTGCTGGCGCGGCTCGGCCCGCGCAGCGGCGACCTGGTGTGGGACGTCGGTGCCGGCAGCGGCTCGGTCGCCGTCGAGTGCGCCCGGCTGGGCGCGGCCGTCGTCGCCGTCGAGAAGGACGACACGTCTGCGCTCGAGGCCAACGTCAAGGCCTTCGACGTCGACGTCCAGATCGTGCACGGGAGCGCACCGCAGGCACTCGCGGGGCTGCCGGCACCCGACGCGGTCTTCGTCGGCGGCGGCGGTGTGGCCGTCGTCCGCGCGGCGGTCGCGCAGCGGCCGTCGCGGCTCGTCGTCGCGCTGGCGACGGTCGAGCGCGTCGCGCCGGTCCTGGCGGAGATGCGGGACTACGCCCCCGAGGCCGTGCTGGTCGAGAGCTCGCGGCTCCAGCCGCTCGGGAACGGCCACCGGCTGGTCCCCATGAACCCCGTCTTCGTCGTGTCTGGAGTCCTCACGTGATCGGCCTGGTCGTGACCACCGCAGCGGGGCGCCGCGCCGCCGAGCGACTGGAGCAGGTGCTGCCCGGCACCCGGTCGTTCGACGTCCGCGACCTGGCGTCGGCCTGGCGCGAGTGCGATGCGCTGGTCTGCTTCCTCGCGACGGGGGCGACGGTGCGGCTGATCGCGCCGCTGCTCGAGGGCAAGGCGACGGATCCCGGGGTCGTGTGCGTCGACGAGGCGCACCGCTTCGCGGTCGCGCTCGTCGGCGGCCACGGCGGCGGCGCGAACGACCTCGCCCGTGACGTGGCGCGCGTGCTCGGCGCCGAAGCCGTCGTGACGACAGCCACCGACGCGGTGGGGCTGCCCGGGCTGGACACGCTCGGCTGGCCGGTCGAGGGGGAGGTCGCGGCCGTGTCGCGCGCGCTGCTCGACGGCGAGCCGGTGCGGCTGGTCGCGGACACGACCTGGCCGCTGCCGCCGCTGCCGGTCGGCGACACCGGCGCGCACGTCGTGCGCGTGACGGACGTGGTCGAGACCGTCGCCGAGCGCACCGTCGTGCTCCGGCCGCCCTCGCTCGTCCTGGGCCTGGGTGCCTCCCGCGGTGTCACCGCCGACGAGCTGGAGGCACTGGTCGACCGCGCGCTGCAGCAGGCGGCACTCAGCCCGGACAGCGTCGTCGCGGCGGCGACGGTCGACGAGAAGGCCGACGAGCAGGGGATCGTCGAGGTCTGCCGGCGGCGCGGCTGGGCGCTGGCGACCTATCCCGCGGCGCGGCTGGCCGCGATGGACGTGCCCAACCCCAGTGACGCGCCGGCCAGAGCCCTCGGCACGCCGAGCGTGGCAGAGGCCGCCGCGCTGCTGCACGGCGCCGTCTCCGGACGCACCGCCGAGCTCGTGGTCGAGAAGACCAAGAGCGCGATGGCCACGGTCGCGGTCGCGCGCCGCGCGCCGCGCGGGCGGCTCGCGCTGGTCGGCCTCGGCCCGGGGTCGCGCGACCTGCTGACCCCCCGCGCGGAGGCCGAGCTGCGGCGGGCGTCGGTGTGGGTCGGGCTCGACCAGTACGTCGACCAGGTCCGTGACCTCGCCCGGCCCGGCACGCGCATCCTCGAGACCGGCCTCGGCAAGGAGGAGGAGCGCGCGCACAGCGCCGTGCGCGAGGCCGAGCGCGGGCACGCCGTCGCGCTCATCGGGTCCGGCGACGCGGGTGTCTACGCGATGGCGAGCCCGGCGCTCGAGGTGGCCGGGGACGACATCGACGTCGTCGGCGTCCCGGGCGTGACCGCGGCGCTGGCCGCCAGCAGCCTGCTCGGTGCGCCGATGGGACACGACCACGCCAGCATCAGCCTGTCGGACCTGCACACGCCGTGGCCGGCCATCGAGGCGCGGATCCGGGCCGTCGCCGAGGCAGACCTCGTGGTCACCTTCTACAACCCGCGCAGCCGCGGTCGTGACTGGCAGCTCGCCAAGGCCGTCTCCATGCTGCTCGAGCACCGGCCGGCCGGTACCCCGGTCGGCGTCGTCACCGACGCCAGCCGGCCGGGGCAGGCGGTGCACCTGACGACGCTGGGCGAGCTCGACGTCGAGCAGGTGACGATGCTGGCCTGCGTGGTGGTCGGCTCGTCGCAGACCCGGATGGTCGCGGGTCGCATGGTGACGCCGAGGGGGTACCGGTGGATGGCATGACCGGGACCGCCGGCAGCTACCTGGTCACCGACGCGTGCACGGCCTGCGGTGCCTGCCTGCTCACCTGCCCGGAGCACGCGATCGTGCCCAGCCTGCCGCTCCAGGTCCGCGCCGACCGCTGCACGCGCTGCGGCGAGTGCGTCGAGATCTGCCCGGCCGATGCGCTGGTCGAGGTGCCGGCATGATCCCGGGATCCGCGGCCCTCGTCGGCGCCGGCCCGGGTGACCCGGGACTGCTGACGCTGCGCGCCGCGCAGCTGCTCGGCGAGGCCGACGTCGTGCTGGTGGACCGCCTGGTGAGCAAGGAGATCCTGGAGCACGTACGACCCGAGGCGACCGTCGTCGACGTCGGCAAGACCAGCTGGACCGGCACGGCGCCGCGGCAGGAGGAGATCAACGCGCAGCTGCTGGAGCACGTCCGCGCGGGCCGCCGGGTGGTGCGGCTCAAGGGCGGCGACCCGTTCGTCTTCGGGCGAGGCTCGGAGGAGGCGCAGGCGCTGGCCGCCGCAGGCCTGCCCTTCGAGGTGGTGCCGGGCATCAGCAGCGCCATCGCGGTCCCGGCCTACGCCGGCATCCCGGTGACGGCGCGCGGCGTGACTCAGGACGTGTGCGTCGTCACCGGGCACCTCGACCCGGACGACCCCGCGAGCCGCGTCCGCTGGCAGGCGCTCGCGACCGGTCCGGGCACGCTCGTCATCCTGATGGGGCAGGACCGGCTGCCGATGCTGGCCGCAGGGCTGATCCGGCACGGCCGCGCGGCCGACACGCCGGCCGCCTGCATCGAGCAGGGCACGACGACGCAGCAGCGCGTCGTGGTGAGCACGCTGGAGCACCTGGCGCGCGAGGTCGCGGCGGCCGGGCTCCGCGCACCGGTCACGACCGTCGTCGGTGACGTGGTGCGGCTGCGCGAGGAGCTGCGCTGGTTCGGCCCCGACCTGGAGGACGCGTGAGAGCGACCGTGCACCCGATCGAGCAGGAGTCGTACGCGATCCTGCGCTCCCGTGTCGACCTGTCGCGGCTGCCACCGCTGCACCGCGCGGTGGTCGAGCGCGTCGTCCACTCCAGCGCCGATCTCGACTACGTCGACGACCTGGTCACCGACGAGCAGTGGCTGCGTGCGGGTCAGCAGGCACTGCTGGCCGGCGCGCCCGTCGTCACCGACGTGGAGATGGTCGCGGCGGGCATCACGACCCGCGAGACCGTCTGCCGCGTGCGCCAGGCGCGGGCAGGTGACGGGAGAACGCGCAGCGCCGAGGCCGTCAGGCTGGCCTTCGAGGAGGTGGGCCCGGGCGCGGTGTGGGTGGTCGGCTGCGCGCCGACCGCGCTGTTCGAGCTCCTCTCCCTGGACGTGCGGCCCGCCCTGGTCATCGGCCTGCCGGTCGGCTTCGTCGGGGCAGCCGAGAGCAAGGCGGCGCTGCGCGAGAGCGGGCTGCCCGCCGTCAGCAACATCAGCGAGAAGGGCGGATCCGCAGTGGCTTCCGCGGCACTCAACGCGCTGCTCTACGCCGCGCCCCACACCGAGCTCCCCGCATGAGACCGGCCCTGCTCGTCATCGGACACGGCACCAAGCACGCCGACGGCGTGGCGCAGTTCGCCGAGCTCGTGGACCGGGTCCGCGCAGCCGCCCCCTACGCCGACGTCGAGGGCGGCTTCCTCGAGCTGTCGCCCCCACCCATCCAGGACGCGACCTCCCGGCTGGTCGCCGCCGGTCACCGCACGGTCGACGTCGTGCCGCTGGTCCTGGTCGCCGCGGGCCACAGCAAGGGCGACATCCCTGCTGCGCTGCGCCGCGAGGAGCTGCGGCACCCGGGGCTGTCCTTCCGCTACGCCCGACCGCTCGGCCCTCACCCGGCGCTGCTCGCCGAGGCGGAGGCAAGGGTGCTCGACGTCGTGCCGCGGGAGGACTGGGCGGACACCGCGGTCGTGCTCGTGGGTCGCGGCGCGACCGACCCGGACGCGAACGCCGAGATCGCGAAGACCGCGCGGCTGCTGCAGGAGGGCCGCGGGATCGGCACGGTCGAGACCAGCTTCATCTCGCTGGCCGAGCCCTCGGTGCCGGCCGGACTGGAGCGTGCCCGCCGGCTCGGGTTCACGCGCATCGTCGTGCTGCCCTGGTTCCTGTTCGCAGGTGTGCTGCCCGACCGGATCGTCGTGCAGGCCGGGGACTGGGCGGGCGCGCACCCCGAGCTCGACGTCCGCGTCGCCGGGCTGCTCGGCCCGACCGCGGCGCTGGCGGCCGTGGTGCTCGAGCGGTGGACCGAGCTCGAGGCGGGTGACCTGCGGATGAACTGCGACAGCTGCGCCTACCGCGTCGTGATGCCCGGCTTCGAGGCCAAGGTCGGCGCGCCGCAGACCCCGCACGACCATCCCGACGACCCGGCGCACGCGCACGGGCACGGACACGCGCACGTTCACCCGTGAGCGACTACGACCTGAAGCACCACGGCGACCTCGAGGTCGCCCCGGGGCTGCTCGACCTGGCCGTCAACGTGCGCGGTGCGGCGCCGCCGGCCTGGCTGCGGGGCCGCCTCGAGCGGGCGCTCGACCGGCTCGGGAGCTACCCCGACCCCGCCGCGGCCACGGCAGCCGCCGCCCGGCGTCACGACCGGTCCGCCGACGAGGTGCTCGTGACCGCCGGTGCTGCCGAGGCGTTCGCCCTGGTCGCCCGCGCGCTGCGCCCCCGCCGGGCGGTGTGCGTGCACCCGTCGTTCACCGAGCCCGAGGCCGCGCTGCGTGCGGCCGGGCACGGGGTCGAGCGGCTGGTGCTGGCGCCGCCGTACGTCCTCGACCCCGAGGTCGTCCCGGCAGACGCCGACCTCGTCGTCGTCGGGAACCCCACCAACCCGACAGGCGTCCTGCACGAGCGGCTCGCGGAGCTCTGCCGTCCCGGGCGGGTCGTCGTCGTCGACGAGGCGTTCGCCGACGCGGTGCCGGGGGAGCCGCACTCGCTGGCCGGCAGGGGGGACCTGCCGGGCCTGGTGGTGGTCCGCAGCCTCACCAAGACGTGGGCGCTGGCCGGCCTGCGCGTGGGGTACCTCCTCGCGCCTCGCGAGCTGGTGGAGCAGCTCCGCAGCGTCCAGCCGCTCTGGGCAGTGTCGACGCTCGCCCTCGTCGCGCTCGAGACCTGCCTCGCGCCGGGACCGGTGCGCACCGCGGAGCGGGATGCCGCCGTGCTGGCCGTCGAGCGCGATCGGCTGCAGAGCGCCTTGGAGGCTGCCGGTGTCGAGGTCGCGCCGGGCAGCCGGGCGCCGTTCCTGCTCTGCCGCGCGCCGGGACGCCCGGACGTACGAGAGTCGCTGCGGGCCGGCGGCATCGCCGTACGGCGCGGCGACACGTTCCCGGGCCTGACCGCCGAGCACTGGCGCACGGCGGTCCGCGACGCGCCGGCGAGCGACAGGCTGGTGGAGGCGGTCCGCGAGGTCCTGTCGAGCGCGCCCGGTCGGAGGTCGGCATGACCTGGCCGCGGCCGGTGCCGCTCATCGGCGACCAGACCTCTGCGGCCCAGCGGCGCGCCGTGCCGGACGGGTGGCGCTTCCCCGACGACGCCAGGGCCGCGTTGTACGACGTCGTCGCCGCGCGGAGGGACGTGCGTCGCTTCCGACCCGACCCCGTGCCGGAGGAGGTGCTGGAGCGAGTGCTGACGGCGGCGCACTCCGCACCCTCGGTGGGGCACTCGCAGCCGTGGCGGTTCGTGGTCGTCCAGGACCCGGCGGTGCGGGAGCAGGCGTCGGTGATGGCCGACGCGGAGCGGCTCGCGCAGGCTCGGCAGCTCGACCCCGACTCGGCACGCCACCTGCTCGACCTCCAGCTCGAGGGGATCCGCGAGGCGCCGCTCGGGGTCGTCGTGTGCTGCGACCGCCGCGTCCCGGCCGCGGGCGTGCTCGGCCGGGCGACGTTCCCGGACGCCGACCTGTGGTCGTGCGCGTGCGCGATCCAGAACATGTGGCTCGCCGCGCGCGCCGAGGGGCTCGGGCTGGGGTGGGTGACGCTGTTCCAGCCGGACGAGCTCGGATCGCTGCTGGGACTGCCGGCCGGCGTCGTCACCCTCGGCTGGCTCTGCCTGGGCTGGCCGGACGAGCGACCGCCGGCACCGGGGCTCGAGCGCGCCGGGTGGTCGCGGCGGGCACCACTGGGCGACGTGGTGCTGCGGGACCGCTGGCCGCAGGACGGGCAGCAGCCGGCCGTGCCTGCATCCCGGCTGCGCGCTCCGGACCAGAGGGCCGTCGTGGCCGCGCGCGACGGGGCCGACACGCTGCTCACGCCACCGG
>SCTD01000635.1 GCA_004299215.1 Frankiales bacterium
GTCGTAGTTCGCGTAGAGCCCCGGTGTGATGTACCAGGTCGCCGCCCAGTGGACGCCGTTCTCGAACGCCAGCCGGTAGCCGTCGATGAGCGGCGACTGGATCACCGTGGCGGCCAGCCCCTTCGGCTGCTGGGCGAGGGCCATCACCTGGGTCCAGGCGTCGTAGCTCTTGCCCCACATGCCGACCTTGCCGTTGGACCACGGCTGCTTGGCGGCCCACTCGATGGCGGCCTTGGTGTCCATCTGCTCGCCCGGGCCGCCGAGGTCGTTGCAGCCGCCGCTGCTGCCGTAGCCACGGCTGTCGACGTAGACGAGGGCGTAGCCCTTCTCGAAGATCTGCCCCTGCTCGATCAGGTCGTCGAAGCGGGCAGACGGCCCGGCCTCCTGCGGGTCCCAGACCGTGCCCTGCGAGCCGGAGCCGAAGTACGGCCCGATCGACAGGATCACCGGGTGCTTCTGGTCGTCCTTGCGCGACGCCGGCAGCATCACGTCGGCGTGCAGCGGCGTGCCGTCACCCGACTCGATCCACTGCTCGGTCCAGGTCGCCTCCTCGGAGACGGGCGCGGCCTGCGCCGGCACCATCAGGGCGACCCCGGCGATCAGCGCGGCGGTCAGGGCAAGGCGGATCGGGCTCCTCGACATGACCCGCAGTTCGCCGCACGAGCACGATCTCCTGCTCAGCGACCGCCGATCGTGACCCCGCCGTCGACGACCAGCGTCTCGCCGGTGATCCACGACGCGTCGTCGGAGAGCAGGAAGGCCGCCGCCTTGGCGGTGTCCTCGGGCACCCCGAGCCGCTTCAGCGGGTAGGCCGCGGCGACCTCCTCCTCGCGGCCCTCGTAGAGCGCGCTGGCGAACCTCGTCTTGACCACTGCCGGCGCGATGGCGTTGACCCGCACGGTCGGGCCCATCTCCGCGCCGAGCTGCCGGACCAGGTGGATCACAGCGGCCTTGGAGGCGTTGTAGGCACCGATGGGCGCACCGGACCGGATGCCACCGACGCTGGCGACGGCCAGCACGCTGCCGCCGTGCTCCTGCATCGACTGCCGCCAGCCCTGCTGCACCCAGCCGAGCACCGCGGTGACGTTGACCTCGAAGACCTTGCGGACGGCGTCGAGATCGGCGTCCATGAGCGGGCCGTACTGCGGGTTGACCGCGGCGTTGGCGACGAGGCAGTCGAGCCGACCGAAGCGCTCGACGGCGAGGGCGACCGCCTCGGCCTGGTGCGCCTCGTCGTCCGCGCTGCCGCGGGCCGCCACCGCCCGCCCGGTGCGGTCGGGGTCGAGCGCGGCGACGGCCGCCTCCAGCTCGTCGGGCTTGCGCGCGGTGATGACGACGCTCGCGCCCCGGTCGACGAGCTCCTGGGCGATGCCCAGCCCGATGCCGCGGGTGCCCCCGGTGACGAGGGCCGTACGACCGGCGAAGTCCTGCTGCACGAGCGCTCCTAGGTCTGGACGAAGTCGGCGCGGGCCGCCTCGGCGTCGGCCCGCACGGTCCGGCGGGCCGTGGTCGCGACCGCTCCCCCGGCCACCAGCGTCGCCGCCAGCGTGCCGATCGCCACCCGGTAGCCGGCGCTCTCCCCGAGCCCCGCCAGCAGCGGGGCGGCGAACGCGCCGACGCCGAGCCACAGGATCGCCCATGCGTACGCCTGCGCGCGCACCCGGGCCGGGCTGACCAGCGCGACCAGGCTGAAGTAGTTGGGCTGGTAGCAGCCGACACCGATCCCGGCGAGCAGGTAGAACGCGGCGGACAGCGGCGCCCACGGCGAGAGGACCAGCCCCAGCAGGGCGACGCCGATGGCGAGGATCGCCGACCCGTCGTACGTGGCCAGCCTCTCCGGCCTGCCGGCCACGAGGGCGCGCGTCGCCAGGCGCTGGCCGAGGCCCAGCCCGATCACGATGCCGACGCCCGACAGGAACGTCACCATCCCCCGACCGGTGGGGCCGTAGCCGTAGACCCGCTCGAAGAACAGGCTGATCAGCTGCGGCAGCGTGATGAGGGCGATGCCGACGACCGGCAGGCCGACCCAGAGCCGGCGCAGCGTGGCGATGGCGAAGAGCACCCGGCGCGCCTCGAGGAAGCCCGACCGGGCGCGGCCGTCGGCGGCCAGCGCCGCCGCGCGGTCGATGCTCTCCCCCCGCGCCGGCTCGCGCAGCCGGAGCAGGAACGGCAGCAGCAGGAAGGTCGGGATGCACAGCGAGGCGAAGACCCAGCGCCAGTCGAAGAACGTCGCCAGCAGCCCGACGACCAGCGCGCTGCCGAGCCCGATCGGGTTGGCCAGCCGGTGCATCGCGAACACCCGCGGGTGGTGCGTCGGCGGGTAGAAGTCGGTGAGCAGGCTGGCGTGCACCGGCTCGTTCACGATGCGGCCGATGCCCGCACCCATCCGGGCGACGGTGAGGACCGCGGTGCTCGGGGACAGCGCCGTGAGGATCGTGAAGCCGCCCCAGGTCGCGGCGCCGACCGCAGCCAGGCGCACCCGGCGCACCCGGTCGGCCAGCACCCCGATCGGCAGCGCCGCGAGCAGCGACGTCACACCCGCGATGGAGCCGACCGCGACGATGCCGCTGTCGGACAGGCCGAAGGTGTCACGGATCTCCGGGCTCAGCACGCCGAAGGCGACGCGGTCGAACTCGTCCACCAGGTTGAGCGCGAAGAGCACGAGCAGCGGTGCGGCGCTGACGCCTCCGGTGGCCGCCACGAGCCGCCGTCTCACCCGGTCCCCTCCCACTCGCTGCATCCGGCGTGCAGCAAGAGCTGAGTTCTATCCCACCGGGGCCGGCCGGGGAGGCAGGATGGCGAGGTGCCCCTGCGTCGCGACACCCTCCTCGACGCCGGGCTGGCCACGCTGGCCGCCGGCGTCCACCTCGCCATGGCAGCGACGGCGGACCGCTGGCCCCCCGAGGCGGACTTCTCGCTGCTGTTCGTCGTCCTGCCGGCAGCGCTTGCCGCCGTCGCGGCCCTCGTGCTGCTCGTCAACGGTGACAGACGGCCGCTCCACGTCGCTGCCGTCTACGCCTGGCTGATGGTGCTCTTCACGCTGCCCGCGCAGTTCCTCGGCGTGCGCTGGCTGCCGACCGCCGCCGTGCTGACCTTCGCGCTGCTGCACCCCGCCGTCAGCAGTGACCGATCGGACGCAGGCTGAGCGAGCTGCCGACCACCGCTGTCCCCGCCGCCGAGAAGCGCAGCCGGGTGCCGGCACCGTCCCGCTCCACGCAGGCCGGCCCCTCGACGCTCAGCCAGCGCGACCAGCGCACCTTCAGCTCGACCTCGACCGGGCGGTCGCTGCGCACCGTCACCGTGGTCCGGTCGGTGTCCAGCACCTCGGTGGGAGCGCCGGCGATCGGCTCCGCGGCGAGGTAGCGCCAGACGGTCCAGGTGTCGTCCGACCAGGCGCGCTCCAGGCCGTTCACGCTGCCGATCAGCAGCAGCGCGCGCTCCGCCTGACCGCCGCCGTCCGCACGTGCCGACGGGCCGAGCGCGACCGCGTCGACGCCGTTCTCGGCGAGCCACCGGCCGAACTCGCGCGCGTCGAGGCCGCCCTCGTAGAAGAGCGGGTTGCGCGCGGTGTCGATCTGCCGGGACCACCCACGGGCCAGCGGGACGACCGGCGCGACGAACGCCGCCTCCCCGTGGTCGCGCAGCGGCACCACCTCGACCCGCTTGACCTCGAGGTCGATCAGCGCGCGGTTGAGCGCGACGAACGAGGGCGGCCGCTGGGCGCGCAGGTCGGCGTACGGCGGCTGCACCTGCCAGAGGATCAGAGCAGCGGTGACCGGCGCGACGAGCCGCCAGTGCTCGGTCGCGGTGGCGACGACGAGCGGCGCCGCGAGCAGCAGCCCGAGCCGCAGGATGTTGCTGCCGAACGGGTCGGACAGCAGCACGAGCAGGGCCGCGGCCACGGCGTAGAGCAGCCCGCCGAGGCGCAGCAGCGGTGAGTGCGTGAGCGCTGCGAGCACCAGTCCGGCGACCACGGCGTACGGCGCGGACGCCGCTTCGTACGGCTGGATGCCGCCGGAGGGGAACAGCAGCGCGAGCGCGAGGACGGGCAGGCTGGCGGCCAGCCCCAGGGTCCACCCGCCGGGCAGCCGCTTGAGCACGAGCACCGCCGCCGCGAGCCCCAGGAAGGCGGCGGCCACCGGGCTGAAGAGCCCGGAGAGCACGGCGGCGATGCCGGCGAGCGCCCGTCTCGGGAGCAGCGCGAGGGCAGCGAGCGCCGCCACCGCGCCGAGCGCGAACGTGGTGCGCCCGGAGACCACGTCGGCGACGGAGAAGATGCCGCCGAGCACCGCCCCGGCGCGCGGGTGGGCGGCGTCGCGGAGCAGGTGGCCGAGCAGGGCCGCGCCCGCGACCGCCGCCAGCCATCCGGTGAGCCCGATGCCGAGGGCGGCCATGACGTACGGCGCGAGGACGCTGTACCCGTAGGGGTGCACGCCGGCGTACCAGGACAGGTCGACCGGCGTGAACGGGTGCGCCTCGGCGAAGGAGGTCCGCGCGATCTGCGCGGCGATGTCGGTGCCGGTGCGGGGGCGCAGCCACAGGTGCAGACCGCCGAGGACGAGGGCCACCGCCCCCGCGAGCGCAGCGTTGCCCCAGCCGCTGGACCGCGCGCCCTCCCAGACCTCCCGCCGCGCCGTCAGCTGGTCCCGGAGGACGGCGGTGCCTCTCTGCGCGCGGGAGCCTTCTTGGCCGCTGCCTTCCTGGCTGCCTTGGCGGGCGCCTTCTTCGCGGGTGCGGCCCGCTTCGCGGGCGCGAGCGGAGGCTCCTCGAGCACGGACGGCGGCGGCTCGACCGGAGCGGACCCGTGCTTCTCGGGCGGTCCCGCGTGCTCCCCCGGCTCGTCGCCGAGGAAGTCCAGCAGCACGTCGGCGACGACGTCGGGAGCCTCCTCGACCACGAAGTGACCGGCGCCCGGGACGGTGACCATCACGCAGTCGGCGCCCAGGTCGCGGACCGCCGCCTCGCCCGTCGCCACCGGCAGGATCGGGTCGGCCGCGCCCCACAGCACCATCACCCGCTCCGCGCGCACCCGCGGCACGCCCGGGGCCGCGGCGCCGAGGTGCAGCGCCCGCGCGACCCGCGGCCGCGTCGCCGCGCGGTAGTAGCCGAGCATCGCGCTGACGACCGACGGCTTGGTGTAGACGGCGCGGTACTCCGCGAGGCTCTCCGCGTCGAGCTCGGTGTCGGCCTTCCAGCCCAGCCGGAACGCCGCGTCCACCACCCGCCGGCCGGCTGCCTTCATGGCCAGCTCGGGCAGCCCCGGGAGCGCGAGGAACGGGATGTGCAGGGCGCGCAGCGGGACCTTGCGGTACGGCGCGTTCACGACGACGAGGCGGCGTACGAGATCCGGTCGGGCGCCGGCCAGCCCCAGCGCCAGCGAGCCGCCCCAGTCGTGCCCGACGACGTCGACCCGCCCCCCGGGCAGCTCGGTCTCGACCAGCGCGGCGAGCTCGGCGGCCAGCGAGGCCACGTCGTACGGCCCGCTGTAGGTGGACCCCCCGAGACCGGGCAGGTCGGGAGCCAGCACGCGCCGGCCGCCGGCCAGTCGCGGGGCCAGGCCCTCCCAGCAGCTGCTGGTCTCGGGCACGCCGTGCAGGAGGAGCACGGCGGTGCCGCCGCCGTCCGAGGTCTGCTCGCGGAGCAGGAAGCTGGTGGAGCCGGCCGGCACCGTGCGGACCCGCGACTGCTCGCTCACGCGTAGAACACCCTCTCGACGACGGCCCTGGCCCGACGGGTGGCTCGCCGGTAGTCGTCCAGGAAGTCTCCCTGCGTGTCGGCAGGGTAGCCGAGCACCCGGGCCACCCCGGCGAGGTCCCGGCCGCTCGACGGGAGGCCCTCCGCGGGCTTGCCCCGGACCAGGACGAGCGCGTTGCGGACCCGCGCCACGAGCGACCAGGCGGCCTCGAGCACGGCACCGTCGGTCGGGTCCAGCAGCCCCGCCTCGACGGCGGCGCGCAGGGCGGGCAGCGTCGACGGGGTGCGCAGGCCGGGGACCTCCGCGCCGTTCTGCAGCTGGAGCAGCTGGACGACCCACTCGACGTCGGCGAGCCCGCCGGGCCCCATCTTCAGGGCGAGCTTGGGGTCGACCCCGCGGGGCATCCGCTCGGTCTCCATCCGCGCCTTGATCCGGCGGATCTCGCGCACCTGCTCGGTCGTCAGCCCTCCCGGCGGCCGGCGGACCGGCTCGATCAGGTCGAGGAACTCCTGGCCCAGCCCGGGATCGCCCGCGATCGGAGCGGCGCGCAGCAGCGCCTGCGCCTCCCAGACGTGCGACCAGCGGC
>SCTD01000636.1 GCA_004299215.1 Frankiales bacterium
ACGACGACCTGCGGCTGTACATGATCGAGACCGCCCAGAAGGGCATGGCCTGGATGCGGCTGACCGCGACGGGCACCGCCGGCCACGGCTCGATGGTCAACGACGACAACGCCGTGACCCGGCTCTGCGAGGCGGTCGCCCGGCTGGGGGCGTACGAGTTCCCCGTCCACGTGACGAAGACGGTCCGGGCGTTCCTGGACGAGATCGGCGACGCCTTCGGGATCGAGCTCGACCCGGACGACATGGAGAGCACCGTCGCGAAGCTGGGACCGCTGGCCCGGGTCGTCGGGGCCACCCTGCGCGGCACCGCCAACCCGACCATGCTCGACGCCGGCTACAAGCACAACGTCATCCCGGGCACCGCGTCGGCGATGGTCGACGGCCGCTTCCTGCCGGGGTTCGAGGAGGAGTACGAGCGCGAGCTCGACGAGGCGATCGGTCCCGGCATCACGCGCGAGTACGTCCACTACGACATCGCGCTCGAGACCGAGTTCGAGGGCGCGCTGGTCGATGCGATGGCCGGCGCGCTCAAGGCGGAGGACCCGGGCGCGCGGGCCGTGCCGTACATGCTGTCGGGCGGCACGGACGCCAAGAGCTTCAGCCGTCTCGGGATGCGCTGCTTCGGCTTCTCACCGCTCCGCCTGCCGGCCGGCCTCGACTTCTCCGGGATGTTCCACGGCGTGGACGAGCGGGTGCCGATCGAGTCGCTGCAGTTCGGCGTGCGCGTGCTCGACCGGTTCCTCGACCGGGCCTAGAGGATCGGCCCGGGTCCGGGCTGGAGGTACGGGCACGCCGTCTGGATCGCGGTGCGCGTGGGCCAGGCGACCGGATCGGACGCCGGCTGCGGGGTGCGGTCCTCGTCGAGGTAGTAGCCGCCGCTCCACTCGCCCCAGATGTGCTGGCGGCAGGCGGAGTCCACCCGGAACCACTCGACCTCGCCGTCGGGGCGTGCCGGCACGGGGGCCCTGCCGAGCATCGGTCGCAGCACCCGGGTGGAGAAGAAGCTCTCCCAGTCCTCGTCGAGCAGGCCGCGGTAGGTGCCGTGCCCCTCCGCGGCGAAGCGGGTGTCGGCGATCGCCGGGGTCTCCACCACGCCGAGAGCGCCGTCGGTGAAGCCGCCCTCGGTCGGCCGCGCGCCCTGCACGAGGCGGGTGCGCAGCTCGGCCGCGGTGAGCCGGCCGTCGCCGAGCTCGCAGGCCTTCCGCGCCGCCCCGCAGCGCACCGCCTTGCCCTTCGCGACCACGCCGCCGGCCTGCGTCCGTGACGGTCCGGCCAGGGCGCGTCGCGCCTCCCACAGCGCCCGGCCGTACGTCCCCGCGACCTGCGGGGTGGCGTTGCTGGTGCCGCTGAAGTCCTTGCCGTTCGACGTGGTGGTCGAGCCGTACGACGTCGGGTAGCTGTGCCCGATGCCGGCCACGTCAGCCGGCTTGCCAGTGCCGGTGAAGTCCTTGTCGTTGCCCGGGTCGGTGGCACCGACCGTCATGACCCAGTCCGGGCCCTCCTGGGAGGACAGCAGCGTCGAGTTGGGCACGGTGAAGGCGTTCTCCAGGCCGTTGCCGGAGGAGAAGAACGTCGTCTGCCCGCGCTCGCTGGCAGCCTTCTCCGTCTCGACGTCGGTGCCGTTGTAGACGCGGTCACGCACGACGGGGAGCGTCGACATGCCGTAGGAGTTGGTGACCGCGTCGATCCAGGGCTGGCGGTGCACCCAGGTCAGCGCGTCCTCCGCCGAGGCGGCGGTCGTGTAGTCGATGAAGACCAGCAGGCACTGCGGGCAGGTGCCGAAGACGTTGCCGACCGAGGTCGAGGCGGAGCCCATCCCGTGCTCCGCACCACCGGTGCCGTAGATCGACCCGACGGTGCTGTCCTCGGGGTCGCCGAAGGTGAGCGCGCCGATCACCTTGGTGCCCGGGATCCAGCGGTAGCGGACGGCGTCCGGCTCGCTCTCCTGCACCGTGTCCCACTGCGCCTGGTCGGCGTCGTGCAGGTCCTTCATCGGGACGTCGTCCTCGGCCGTGAGCGTGAGCTTCAGCGGGGAGTACGAGGCGAAGGCCGACGGCTTGGGGAAGCCGGGGAGCCAGGTGTGCGGGGCGGCCGTCAGCGGGAGGCGCGCGTCCGCCGGCATCTTCGAGGCCAGGAAGTCCTGGTGGTAGGGCGAGAAGGCGCTGTCGATGACCGCGATGACGGTGGCGTCACCCGCGAGGTCCGTGGCCGACGGCGCCTTCGGCCCGGCCGCTGTCGCGGTCAGGGCGGCGCCCGGACCGAGCAGGGCCGCGGCGGTGGCGAGGGCGAGCAGCGGCCGGAGCAGTGGGGTGCGCATGGTGCGGTGACTTCGCCGCCGGCGGCCGCGATCCTGCTAGCTGGGCAGGGGAGGGGCGGTCGCTTCTGCGCGCAGCCGGCGGCGCACCGTGATCGTCCGCTTGCCGCCCGGGTAGATCCGGTGCCCGGCCAGCTCCCAGCCGCCGAACTCGGCGTGGATCGCGAGCATCTGCCGCAGCGAGTCCCGCGGTGTCTCCGGCGCGACCGGGAGGGCGCGGTACTCGTACGTCACGCCGGCCAGTATGCGGGTGACCACGCCGGATCGCCGGTCAGTCCTCGAGGTCCTCGGAGGACCAGCGCGGCATCGTCTCGGGGTAGCCGACCTGCGGCGCCGACACGTCGTCGAGAGCCGAGCGGATCTCCGGCGGGAGCTCGACCGACTCCGCCGCCAGCGAGGCCTGCAGCTGGGCGGCGGTGCGGGCGCCCACGATCGGCGAGACGACCCCCGGACGGTCACGGACCCACGCGAGCGCTACGGCGACGGGGGAGACCCCGAGCCCGTCGGCGGCCGTGAGGACGGCGTCCACGACGTGCGAGGCGGAGTCGTCGAGGTAGGGGTCGACGAACGCCGAGAAGTGCTTGCTCGCGCCGCGGCTGTCCGCGGGAGCGCCGTTGCGGTACTTGCCCGTGAGGACGCCTCGCCCGAGCGGGGACCAGGGGAGCAGGCCGACCCCGAGCGCCTGCGCCGCGGGGACGACCTCGCGCTCGACGCCGCGCTGCAGCAGGGAGTACTCCACCTGGTTGCCCACGATCGGTGCCGCGCGCAGCGCCCGCTGCCAGGTCGCGGTGGCGGCGAGCTGCCAGCCGCAGTAGTTGGAGACCCCGGCGTAGCGGACCCGGCCGCTCTGCACGGCGGTGTCCACCGCCGCCATCGCCTCGTCCCACGGGGTGACCAGGTCCCACGCGTGCAGCTGCCACAGGTCGAGGTAGTCGGTCTGGAGCCGGGTGAGGGAGGCGTCCAGCGCGCTCAGCAGGTGCCCTCGGCTGGTGCCGCGGTTCATCGGGCCGGGCCCGGTGGCGCCGTGCGCCTTGGTGGCGAGGACCACCTCGTCGCGCGGCACGACGTCGCGCAGCAGCCGTCCCACGACCCGCTCGCTCTCGCCGTCGGCGTAGACGTCGGCGGTGTCGACGAGGGTGCCACCGGCCTCACGGAACGCGAGCAGCTGCGCTGCGGCGTCGTCCTCGTCGGTGTCCCGACCCCAGGTCATCGTGCCGAGACCTAGCCGGGACACGATCAGCCCGCTGCGGCCGAGATGACGCTGCTTCATGCGCCGGGACGCTAGCCGGGGAAGGCGCTCGATACCCTGCCGCCACACCGACATGAAGGAGCTCCTCGTGAAGCTGGGCCTCAATCTGGGCTACTGGGGAGCCGGCAACGACGCCGACAACCTCGCCCTCGCCAAGGAGGCGGACGCCCTCGGCTACGCCGTGGCCTGGGTCGCGGAGGCGTACGGCTCCGACGCTCCGACGGTGCTCGCGTGGGTGGCCGCGCAGTGCCCCCGCATCGACATCGGCTCCGCGATCTTCCAGATCCCCGGTCGCAGCCCGGCGATGGCGGCGATGACCGCAGCCACGCTCGACACGCTGTCCGGCGGCCGGTTCCGCCTGGGCCTCGGCGTCTCGGGCCCGCAGGTGTCGGAGGGCTGGCACGGCGTGCGCTTCGACAAGCCGCTGGCGCGGACCCGGGAGTACTCCGACATCGTGAAGATGGCGCTGCGCCGCGAGAAGGTGCGGTACGACGGGCAGCACTACGTCCTGCCGCTGCCCGACGGACCCGGCAAGGCGCTGCAGCTCACGGTGCACCCGGTCCGCGAGCACATCCCGATGTACCTGGCCGCCGTCGGGCCGAAGAACCTCGAGCTGGCGGGCGAGCTCTTCGACGGCTGGCTGGCGATCTTCTACTCGCCGGACTTCGCCAAGGAGCAGCTCGCCTCGATCGAGGCCGGCCGCGTGAAGGTCGGCAGGACGCTCGAGGGCTTCGACGTGGTGCCGACGGTGCCGATCGTCGTCGGCGACGACGCGCGAGCCTGCGCGGACCCGATCCGCTGGTACGCCGCGCTCTACATCGGCGGCATGGGCAGCCGGGAGAAGAACTTCTACAACCAGCTGGCCTGCCGGATGGGCTTCGAGGACGCCGCGAAGGAGATCCAGGACAAGTACCTCGCGCGCGACTACGAAGGCGCCGCCGCAGCGGTGCCGTACGAGTTCCTGGACGCCACGTCGCTGCTCGGGCCGAAGGAGCGGATCGCCGAGAAGATGGCCGTGCTCGCGGGCGCGGGGGTCACGACGCTCACCCTGTCGCCCTTCACCGGCACGCTGGACGAGCGCAAGGCCACCCTCCGCACCGCCGTCGACGCGCTCGAGCTCGCCGGCGTCGGCAGCTGAGGGCTCGCAGGGGGGCGGCGCTCGGGGCCGTCCAGGGGGCCGCCGAGGTCGTCCCGGTCAGCTCGTCGGCGCAGCTCGTGCTGGTGCCCTGGCTGCTCGGCTGGGAGCAGCCGGCCGACCGGACGGCCTTCGCCGCGGGACTGCACGCCGGGTCCTGCGCCGGGCTGGCCTGGGCGCTGCGGGACGAGCTCCGCCGGCTGACGCCCCGCGAGGTGCTGGTGCTCGGTGCCGTGTCG
>SCTD01000637.1 GCA_004299215.1 Frankiales bacterium
CCAGCGCTCGTCGGCGGCCTTGAGCGCCACGGGCCAGCCGAGCCGGTCGGCGGCGGCGACCGCCTCGTCGACGTCGCTGACCAGCTCCGACGGCCAGACGTCGACGCCGACGTGCGCGAGCACCGCGCCCGCCTGCGCCTGCGACAGCCAGGTGCCGTCGTGCGGCAGGCCGGCCAGTGCCGTCCGAGCGGCCGCCACGTCCGTTCCCGGCAGCTCCGGCACGGTCCCCTCGGGCCGGGCCCGCCACTCGGCGTACCGCACGACGCGCGCCAGCGCGAGCGCCGCCGACTCGGGTGAGGCGTACGACGGGACGGAGCCGCGTACGGGCGCTCCGTCCTCGCCGATCACCGCCAGGGCCGGTGGGACGCCCTCCGCACCGAGGAAGCTGGCCAGCAGCGGCAGCGCGCCGGAACCTGCCTCGCGGAGGACGGCGCCGATCTCCTCGGCCACCCGGTCCCGGTCGCGGCCGTGCGGTGGCGGCACGACGAGCGCGAGGACGGCGTCGACCTGCCCCCCGCCGGTCATCGCCGCCAGGCAGCTCCGGAACTCCTCCGCCCCGGCGTAGTGCCCCAGGTCGACGGCGCTGCCGGCCGGCACCTCGAGCCCCGCCTCCCGGCAGGCGTCGACCGCCATCGCAGCCAGCGCCGAGGAGTTGCCGACGACCCCGACGCGGCGCCCGCCGGGCAGCGGCTGCAGCACGAGCAGCTGGGCGGTGGTGAACAGCTGGCCGAGGGATCCGACCCGCACCACCCCTGCGGACGCGAACAGCGCGTCGACGGCGACGTCGCCCGGTCCGTGCCCGCTCTTGAGCGCCACCACGGGCTTGGTACGCCCCAGACGGCGGGCGATGCGGGCGAACTTGCGCGGGTTGCCGAAGCCCAGCAGGTGCAGCACCACGACGTCGGTGCGCTCGTCGGCCTGCCAGTGCTGCAGCAGGTCGTTGCCGCTGACGTCCGCGCGGTCGCCGATGGACACGAACGCCGACAGCCCGAGCGAGCGGCGCCTCGCCTCCGCGAGGAAGGTCCCGGCCAGCGCGCCGGACTGCGACAGCACGCCGACGCGACCGGTGGGGGGCACGGCTCCGGCGAAGGTCGCGTGCAGCCGGACCGCCGGGTCGGTGTTGACCACGCCCATGGCGTTGGGACCGATCAGGCGCATGCCGCCGGACCGGGCCAGCCGGACGACCTCGTCGAGCCGGGCCCTGCCCTCGGCGCCCGCGTCGGCGAACCCGCCCGACACCACGACCAGCCCGCGTACGCCCTTGGCCGCGCAGGCCCGCACCACGTCGGCCACCTCGGTGGCCGGGACCGCGACGACCGCGAGGTCGACCGTGTCCGGGACGGAGGCGAGATCGGGGTAGGACGGCACCCCGGACACGGTGCTGGCGGCGGGGTTGATGGCGTAGACGGGGCCCGTGAAGCCGTTGTCCAGAAGGGATCTCAGCAGCTCGTGCCCCGGAGCGCCCGGCTCACGGGAGGCGCCGATGACGGCGACAGAGCGCGGTGACAGCAGCCGCTGCACCGACCGCGCCTCGGCGCGGTGCTCGCGGGCGCGCATGACCTCGAGCGAGGTCTCGGTCTGCCGGATCGGGAAGTCCAGCGAGACGTAGCCGTCGGTGAGGCCGCGCCTGATCTCGTAGCCGGC
>SCTD01000638.1 GCA_004299215.1 Frankiales bacterium
GCACGCTGCTGTTCCCGAACGACCCCGTCACGACGCAGTCCGAGCCGGGGACGTACGTCCTCGACATGACCGACCCGGCGAACCCCGTGCGCACGGCCTTCCTGCCGACGTACGCCACCAGCAGCCCGCACGAGTCGCTGCGGCTCAACACCGCGCGCGGACTGCTCGTCGCCGTCGGCGGGTCGCCGGCGACCGCTCCCGGGCTGGTCGACGTCTACGACGTCTCGGGCGACTGCCGCCAGCCGGTGCTGACGTCCTCCACGCCGCTGGGCTTCTTCGGACACGAGAGCGGCTTCTCCGTCGACGGCAAGACCTTCTACGTCGCCACGACCGCGCAGGCCAACATCATCGCGATCGGCCTGGAGAACCCGGCCCTGCCCACCATCGTGTGGCAGAGCAGCGAGTGGACCAGCCACGGGATGAGCCTGTCCGACGACGGCACGCGGCTCTACGTCACCGACATGGACAACAACGGCATCACGATCCTCGACGTGAGCGAGGTCCAGGCGCGCACGGCCGACCCGCAGGTGCGCGAGATCAGCAAGCTCACCTGGCCCGAGGCGTCCATCCCGCAGAACTCGATCCCGGTCACCATCAAGGGCAAGAGGTACCTCGTGGAGGTCGACGAGTACTCGCGGAACGTCACGTCGTACGACCCGATGTCGCCGGTGGGCGCAGCTCGCATCATCGACATCTCCGACGAGACCCGGCCGAAGGTCGTGTCGAACATCCGGCTCGAGGTGAACCAGCCCGAGGCGCGGCGCGACGACCAGAAGGACGACCCGGGCGCGCAGTACGGCGTGCAGGGCTACGCCGGCCACTACTGCTCGGTGCCGCAGCGCGAGGAGCCCGGCATCGTCGCCTGCAGCTTCATCCTCTCGGGCCTGCGGGTCTTCGACATCCGCAACCCGGCGAAGCCCCGGGAGATCGCCTACTTCAACCAGCCCGCGCCGCTGGGCTTCCCGCTCAAGAGCGGTGCCTACGCGATGTCCGCGCCGGCGTTCGCGCCCGAGCGGGGCGAGATCTGGTACTCCGACGGCAACTCCGGCTTCTACAACGTGCGCCTGACGAACGACGTCTGGCCGCGCCGGAAGTGAGGCGGCGGGTCCTCGTCACAGGTGGCTCGCGCGGCATCGGCCGCGCGGTCTGCGAGGCCTTCGCGGCGCAGGGCGACCGGGTCGTGGTGCACAGCACCACGGGCACCGGGCTCGACCTGCCCGGCGGCCTGCACTCCTCGGTGGCCGGCGACCTGGCCGACCCGCAGGCGGTGGAGCTGCTCGTGGCCGAGGCCGTCGAGGAGCTCGGCGGGCTCGACGTGCTGGTCAACAACGCCGGCATCTACGAGGAGCTCGACCCGCTGACGGCGACGTACGCGCAGTGGCAGCAGAACTGGCGCCGGACCGTCGACGTGGACCTGCTCGGCGCCGCGTGGGTGACCTTCTGCGCGCTACCGGCGCTGCGGGAGTCGCCCGCCGGGCGCGTCGTCAACGTCGGCTCGCGTGGCGCGTCCCGCGGCGAGCCGACAGCGGTGGCCTACGCCGCGGCGAAGGCCGGGCTGACCGCGATGGGGCAGTCGCTGGCCGTGGCGCTGGCCCCGCACGGGGTCGCCGTCGGCAGCGTGCTCCCCGGCTTCGTCGAGACCGAGATGGCGGCCCCTGTGCTGGACGGCCCTCGCGGGGACGCCGTCCGCGCGCAGAGCCCGGCGGGTCGGGTCGCCCGGCCCGAGGAGGTCGCCGCTGCGGTGCTCTTCCTCGCCGGTGAGCAGGCCTTCTGGTCGACCGGCGCGGTGCTCGACGTGAACGGCGCGAGCTACCTGCGCACCTGACTCACCCGGCAGCGGGCCGCAGGACGGGGCGGCGTCAGTCGGGGTCGATGACCCGACCGGGGTCGATCTCGAGGCGGACCGGCTCCTCGACGGGGCGGTCCACCAGCAGGTTCTTGCGGCGCCTGCCGAGGGTGGGACCGGCGTTGGCCATCACCACGCCGAACCACGGCAGCACGACGGCACCGACGACGAACACGCCCTTCCACAGCAGGTCCACCGGCAGCACCACGGCCAGGATCACGCAGACGATGCGGACGCTCTGCGTCAGGACGTAGCGGCGCTGCCGGAGAGCGATGTCCTCCGTGTGGCTGCGGCGCGCCGATGTCACGATCGCCGGTGCCGAGCGGTCGTGCCGCACCTGTGCCTCCCGGTCCTGCGCGGCGGCCGGTCGACCGGGGCGCTGGCACCAGTCTGCGCCTGTGCGGGGCGACGTGCACGCCGGGGGCAGACTGCACCTGTGGAGATCCCGGACACACCTGCCCTGGCGGCCGTTCGCGACAGCGGGCTCGCGCACGAGGTCATCCGGCACGGCCCGGTGCGCAGCCTCGCTGAGGCGGCCCAGGCGCGCGGTGTCGAGCCGGCGGACGTCGTCAAGACCCTGGTCGTACGTCGGGGTGACGACGACTACCTCTTCGTCCTGGTGCCGGGCGACCGGCAGATCTCCTGGCCGAAGCTGCGCGCCCTGCTGGGGGTCAGCCGGATGTCCATGCCGGATGCGGCGACGGCCAAGGAGGTCACCGGCTACGAGCGCGGCACCATCACGCCCTTCGGCGCGACCCGCTCCTGGCCGGTCGTCGCGGACGAGCGGGTTCGCGGCCGCCGGATCACCCTCGGCGGCGGTGCCCACGGGGTGGCCGTGGGGCTGGACGCCGACGCGGTGCTGCCCGTCCTGGACGCCACGGTGGCCGACGTCAGCGACCCCGAAGCCGAGGGTACGTAGGCTGATCCGGTGAGCAAGGTCGACGCCATGAGAGCCCTGCGCGAAGCGCGCCACGCCGCCGCGGCGAAGGCCGCTCCTGCGGTCAAGCCGCGCCCGTCCACGCAGGCCAGGCCGGCGCCGCCGAGAGCGACGGCGACGGACGAGCCGGCCGCTGACAGCGCGCTCTGCGGTCACCGCAACATGGGCGGCAAGAGCTGCACCCGCGAGCTCGACCACGTCAGGAACGGCACCAAGAACCACCGCTACGGCTGAGCGCCGACCTGCACACTGGGATCGTGTCGCAGGACGGTGCACCGCGGGTGACCTGGCAGGGGTCGCTGTTCGCCGGGTCGGAGGACGCCGGGGAACGGCTCTCCTTCGACGCCCTGCGCCGGGACGCGCTCGACGAGCGGTCGTGGTTGGACGTCGTCCCCGGCTGGGTGCCCGACCACGGCGAGCTCTTCGAGCGTCTGCTCGCGATCGCGCCGTGGCAGCAGCGCACGCGCGAGATGTGGGACAAGGAGGTCCTGGAACCACGGCTCGTGGCGTCGTGGCGCACCGGCGAGCCGCTGCCGGGGGAGGTCGCCGAGCTGATCGAGCCGCTGAACGCCCGCTACGGCGTGGACCTCGACTCCTGCCTGATCAACCTGTACCGCGACGGGGACGACGCGGTGGCCTGGCACGCGGACACGGTGCGCAAGGTGATGCGGGACCCGCTGGTGGCCACCGTGTCGCTCGGCGCCCGGCGCAGCTTCCTCGTGCGCCCTGCCGCCGGCGGCCCCGTGACCCGCCGCTACGCGCCGGGCGAGGGCGACCTCATCGTGATGGGCGGCGCCATGCAGCACGACTGGCACCACACGGTCCCGCGCGAGAGGAGCGCGAGCGGTGCCCGGATGTCGATCACCCTGCGCCACTCCCGGCCGGGGGTCAGCCCAGGGTCTCGGTGATCGTCACGTTGCCGTACTGGCTGAGCAGGTTCTCGGTCGAGTCCAGCCGGTGGTCGTGGCAGGCGTACGTCACGGTCGTGTCCGGGGGCACGGCGTTCTCCCGCCGGCTGGTCAGCTCCCACTCGGCGTGCTCGCCGCAGTCCTCGCACAGGTGGCTCACGTCACGCACTCTGCCCCACTCAGTCGAGGCAGAACTCGTTGCCCTCCGGATCGGCCATCACGATGATCCCGGCGTCCATCGCGTTGCCGTCGATCCGCTGGAGCCGCGTCGCCCCGGCCGAGACCAGCACCGCGCAGAGCCGCTCCAGCTCGTCCATCCGGGCGTCGCCCTCGAGGCCAGGTGCTGTCCGGCGGCACGTCCCAGGCGTCCAGCGCCTCGTCCCACGAGGCGAACGGCGGTGGCGGCGGCTGCACGACGTAGCCCAGCGCCAGCGCCCAGAACTCGGCCAGGGCAGCCGGATCCGCGCAGTCGAAGGTGACCTGGACCTCGAGCGCCACTCCTAGAGCCCCTTCGGCTCCGGCAGCAGGTCGGGGAACACCGCCGCCCGCTTCTCGCTCTTCGCGGTGAACGCCTCGGCCATGTCGGCCGGCTGGAACATCCCTGCCTGCCAGGTGGCGATCTGGTCCAGGCTGTCGTCGACGGAGTAGATCGGAAGAGCGTC
>SCTD01000639.1 GCA_004299215.1 Frankiales bacterium
TGGCGCCCTGGACCTCGACGGTCACGAGGGTGCCCTCGTCGGCCTGCTCGACCTCGCTGACGCTGCCGGTCATCGTCATCGTGTCGCCCGCGTAGTTGGGGACGCCGAGCCGGATCTTGGCGCGCTTCACCACGGCCTCGGGGCCGGTCCAGTCGGTGACGAGGCGGATGCAGTAGCCGTTGCTGGTGAGGATGTTGGTGAAGATGGTCTTCGAGCCGCGCAGCTGGGCGGCCTCGATGTCGTGGTGCACGTCCTGGTAGTCGCGGGTCGCGATGGCCGTGGACACGATGTTGCGGACGCTGGCCTCGATCACCAGCCCCGGCAACTCGTCGCCCACGGCGATCGTCCGGAAGGACGAGGCGTACGTCGTCACGTCTCCACCTCGAAGATCGGAAGGGTGCGGGTGGCACCCGGGGGCTGCTCGAAGGCGACGCGGACGGGGGTGCCGATCTCGACCGCCGGCTCGCCCGGGGCGAGCTCGCTGACGAAGCGGACGCCCTCCTCGAGCTCCACCACCAGCACGGTGTGCGGCAGCTGGACGCCCGGCAGCGGCGGGTAGTGGTGGGTGACGTGGCTGTAGACGGTGCCGCGGCCGGAGGCGACCACGAAGCCCTGGTCCGTCGACCCGCAGTCCCCGCACATCGGCTGCGGCGGGTGGCGGAGGGCCGTGCAGCCCTGGCACTGCTGGATGCGCAGCTCGCCCGCGTCGACGCCCTCCCAGAAGTAGGCGTTGTCGCGGCCGATGGCGATCGCCGCGCGGGTGCCGATGTCGGGCGCCTTCGCCTTCGCCGGCGGCGTGAACTTCAGCAGGCGCATCCGGCCGATCCCGACCAGCTCGCCGTCGTCGGTCGTGTACTCGTGCCTGACCGTCGTGAAGACGCCGACGCCGAGCGCGGTCTTCTTCTCCGGCGACAGGTCCTCGGCCATCGAGCGGACGCTGACGCGCTCGCCGTGCCTGAGCTCGCGGAGGTACTCGTGCTCGTAGTTGACGGCGACGACGGAGGTGTAGCCGGCGGCGTCGAGCCGCTGGAGCACCTCGTCGTTGGAGCCGGGGGCGACGTCGCGCGGGGCGTCCATGACCCAGGTCTGGAGCATCCCGGGCGGTGCGATCAGGTGGCCGCGCGAGCTGGCGGCGGCCCACTCCTCGTCCAGGTAGGCGGGGTTGGTGTCGCCCAGCGCCTGGCACCAGTGGTGGACCATCGGGAGGTTCACCGGGTCCCGGCCGACCCGGGTCTCGCCGGGCGGTCCGCCGACGAAGGACTGCGCCTCGGCGAGCAGCTCCGCGCTGTCGGCGCGGGGCTCGTCGACGGTGGTCATCGGGCGCTCTGCTCCTCGTCGCTGGTGGGTCCGTCCGGCCGGTGCGGCGCTGCCTCGCTGGGGTGCGCGCGGCTACCGGCTGTGACCACGCACACAACCCTCCCGGCCGGATCGTGTCAAGAACCTGTTCTAGTTCTGCGGCGCGGCGCACCCTTGTCACTGGACTAGAACACGTACTAGTTTGACGGCCCCCGGCGCCGCCCTGCGCGCCCGTCGCCCAGGAGGCACCCATGCCCGAGGCCGTGATCGTCGAGGCGACCCGGACGCCCATCGGCAAGCGCAACGGCCACCTGGCCGGCCTGCACGCGACCAAGCTCCTGGGCGCGTCGATGATCGAGGTCGTCAAGCGCTCCGGCCTGGACGCCGCCGAGGTCGAGCAGGTCGTCGGCGGGTGCGTCACGCAGGCCGGCGAGCAGGGCTCCAGCGTGACCCGGAACGCCTGGCTCGCGGCCGGCCTGCCGTACTCCACCGGCACCACGACGGTGGACTGCCAGTGCGGCTCGGCGCAGCAGGCCAACCACTTCATCGAGGGGCTGATCCTGTCCGGCGCGATCGACGTCGGCATCGCCTGCGGCGTCGAGGCGATGAGCCGCGTGCCGCTCGGCGCCAACGTCTTCAACGGCCCGGGCAGCAGCCGCGACGAGGACTGGGACATCGACCTGCCCAACCAGTTCGAGGCGGCGGAGCGGATCGCGGTCAAGCGCGGCATCACCCGCGAGGACGTCGACGGGCTGGGCCTGCGTTCGCAGCAGAACGCCGCGCGCGCCTGGGCCGAGGGCCGCTTCGACCGCGAGGTGTTCTCGATGGAGGCGCCCGTCCTCGGCGAGGACGGCACGCCCACCGGCGAGACCCGGATCGTCGACCGCGACCAGGGCCTGCGCGAGACCACGCTCGAGGGGCTGGCCACGCTCAAGCCGGTCATGCCCGACGGCATCCACACCGCGGGCAACAGCAGCCAGATCTCCGACGGCTCGGCAGCGGTGCTCTGGATGAGCCGCGAGCGCGCCGAGGCGTCGGGGCTCCGCCCGCGAGCGCGCATCAAGGCGCGGGTGCTCGTGGGCAGCGACCCCTACTACCACCTGGACGGGCCGGTCGACGCCACCGCAGCCGTGCTCGAGAAGGCCGGGATGTCGGTGAGCGACATCGACCTCTTCGAGGTCAACGAGGCGTTCGCATCCGTCGTGCTGTCGATGCAGCGGGTGCACGGCGTCGACCCGGACAGGATCAACGTCAACGGCGGCGCCATCGGGCTGGGTCACCCGGTCGGCTCCACCGGCAGCCGGCTCATCACCACCGCGCTGCACGAACTGGAGCGCACCGACAAGCAGTTCGCGCTGATCACCATGTGCGCCGGCGGGGGCCAGGGCGCCGCCGGCGC
>SCTD01000640.1 GCA_004299215.1 Frankiales bacterium
CAACCCGGCCGGCGGTGACGGCTGGGTTGACGTCGCCGAGGGCACCGCTGACCACGACGGTCGTGCCACCGAGGGCGGCCTCGACCGAGGTACGGCAGTGCCCGACCCAGTCGGCGGTCACCACGTGGACGTCGGGCCCGTGGGTCACGGGGTGAATGCCCACGCCCACGACCGAGGCGAGCCGCCCAGCGGGGCCGTGCAGGTCGAGCAGCTGCAGCCGCGGCGCGTGCGGCGTGCCCCGACGGTTGACGGCCAGCTCGACGGGCACGGCGACGTCGGCCACCCCGACGACGACGGGGACCAGCGACGCGAGGGCATCGAGGGCCGCCGCCACCGCGCCGGCGTGGAGGAGCTCCGGGTAGCCCTCGTGGAGGTCCATGCCCAGCAGCGTGTCAGGGCCGGAGTGGGTGTGGGTGCAGGACGTGAGCACCCGCTCGACGGGAACTCCCGTCGCCGAGGCGACCTCCAGCCGCAGGGGGGCGCTGAAGGCGGCCGAGAGGCCCACCAGGTCGAGCACCAGCAGGAGTGCCGTGTCCTCGCCTCTGCGCAGCGCGACAGCCCGAACCTGCAGAGGGTCCGCGACCCGGAGCGGAGGAACGGCCGGCTCGCGAGCGAGGAAGCCCGCCAGCCTGACCGCCTCGACGGGCGTGATGTCCGCGGTGCCGATGCCGGCCAGGAGCTCTGTCATGCGACCGCCACCGGCTCCCGCGTGCGCGCGGACTGGTAGCCGGCGAGCACGACCGCGAGCGCCGCGCGGCCGTCGCGGCCGTCGGCGGCAGGGGGCGTACCCGTCGCGACGGCGCGCGCGAACGCGCCGGCCGCCGTGTGGATCTCGACCGGGGGGACCTCGACCGGCACCCCGTCGTGTCGCAGCTCGCCGTCCTCGAGGACGAGCTCGCCTCGCTCGCCGGTGAAGGCGAACCGCGAGGTCGGACGCTCTGCCTGCCAGGACACGCGGAGGCGGGCGACGGCGCCGTCCGTCAGCCGCAGCTCGAGTCCGGCCTCCTCGTCCACGTCACCCACGAGCTCGGCGCTGCTCACCTCGGCGACGTCGGTGGAGGCGCACCAGCGCACGGCGTCGACGACGTGCGGACCCAGGTCCATGAGGGACCCGCCTCCTGACTGCGCCGGCTCCCGGAACCACGTGGCGTCCGGCGCCCACAGCTGCGGTCCGCCGTGTCCGAGCGAGCCCTCGACCGACGTGAGCCGTCCGAGCGCGGGCACACGACGGCGCAGCTCCTGCAGCCCGGCGCTGCACCTCGCGTCGAAGGCCACGCCGAGCAGCCTGTCCCCGGCCAGGGCCAGCAGGACGTCCGCGTCCGACAAGGCGGTCGTGATCGGCTTCTCGACGAGCACGTGCTTGCCCGCCCGCAGCGCGGCCGCGGCCACCTCGGCGTGCAGAGCGTTCGGCACGCAGACGTGCACCGCGTCGACGTCGCTGCGCGCCACCGCTGCCGCCCAGTCGGTGGTCGCGTCCCCCGACCCCCACTCGTCGCGGGCCCGCACGGCGCTGTCGAGGGTGCGGCCGGCGAACACCACGACCTCGGCGTCGCCACCGAGCCGCAGGCCGGGCACGTGGGTCATCCGTGCCACCGTGCCGCAGCCCACCAGCGCGACCCGGACCGTCATCGCAGCACCGTCATCGCAGCACCGCGTCGGCGACCTTGGCGAGCGCGGTCGCGACGTCGTCGACGTCCGCGGGCGTGTAGGCCGGCGACACACCCACGCGCACGCACCTCGCCAGCAGGTCCTCGGTCTGCGGGCACATGCCCATGGCGTACGCCATGACGCCGGGAACGTGCCAGGGGTGGCCCTTCATGGCTGCGGTCCGCTGCTGCATCACAGCGGGGGTGGCGTAGACCGGCTGACCGCCGTACGGCGCACCTGCGGGGACGCCCTCCGCGCAGAGCGCGGCGGCGAAGCGCGCTGCCAGCTCGGGGGTAGCGAGCAGCATGCCGATGCCGGAGCCGCCTTCCCCGACAGGGTCCGGGTAGCGCCGCATGGTCACCCCCGGCAGCGGGCCGGCCGCCGTCAGGATCGCGGCCTTGGCCGTCCGCATGGCGTCCAGCAGCCCGTCGAGCCGTGCGAGCTGCACCCGGGCGATCGCACCGGCGATCTCAGTGAGCCGCAGGTTGTCGCCCACGAACGGGTCCGGCGCGTGGTCCCGACCGGCACCGTGCTGCGTGAGGAAGTGACCGCCCTGGTCCTGGAAGGCCGCCGCCCGCAGGGCCAGCCGCTCGTCGCGGGTCACGACGATCCCGCCCTCGCCCGCGGTGATGTTCTTGTCGAGCTGCAGGGAGAACGCCCCCACGTCGCCGATGGTCCCGAGCCTGCGGCCGTGCAGGGTGGCGCCCATCGACTGCGCGGTGTCCTCGACGACCGCCACACCCGCGGGCCCGGTGACGGCGAGCAGCGCGTCGAGGTCGGCCTGGCCGTTGTCGAGGTGGACGGGCATGACCGCTGCCGTCCGCGACGTGAGCACGGACCGCACCGACTCAGCGGACAGGCAGAGCGTGTCGTCGACCTCCGCGAACACCGGCATCGCGCCGGCCAGCACCACGGCGTTCACCGACGCGACGAAGGTGCACGCCGGGACCACGACCTCGTCACCCGCCCCGACCCCGAGGGCGGCCAGGGCGGTCCGCAGCGCGGCCGTGCCCGACGACACGGCGACGGCCCGGCAGCCCTCGCCGGAGAACGCTGCGACCTCGTCCTCGAAGGCGGCGACCTCCTCCGGCGGGACCGGCCCGTAGTAGCGGAACAGCGCACCCCGGTCGAGCACCCGCAGCACCGCCGTCCGTTCCTGCGGCCCCAGCACCTCGGCGCCCTTGCCGGAGGGCAGCGGGCGGGTCCGGACGGGGGTTCCCCCGTCGGCGGCGAGCGTCACGTCTCCTCCTGGCGGACAGCGAGGTGCTCGGCGATCCGGGCCGACGTGGCGCGGCGCAGGGACAGGACGAAGCCGTGGCCGACACCGGGCAGCACCTCGAGGACCGCGCCGGGCACGCTCTCGAGGTGGTGCCGGCCGTGGCTGAGCGGCACGACCTCGTCGGCGTCCCCGTGCAGGACCAGGGTGGGCACCCGTGGTCCCTCGGGCCAGGCGTCGGCCGCGGTGCTCGCCTGGAACCAGCGGAAGTCGTTCCGCAGCCCGGCCACCGAGGTCATCGCCCGGGCGCGGTGATGGGCGAAGTCGAGCAGGTCGGCTTCGACGAGCGCGTCCACCGCAGACCGCTCTGCCGGGCCGAGCCCGGCCACGGCAGCGGCGAGGGCGGTCCTGCGGTCGAGCAGTCGGCGTCGCGCCCGGCGGCCCGCCACGCGCGCGCCCACCTCCCACAGCCCCGGCGTCGCGCCGAGCAGCCGGGCCGCGGCGGACACGGTCACGAGGTGCTCGGCCACGGCGCAGCACAGCACGAGGTGCGTCACGCGGTCACGGTGGTGGGCGGCAAGGGCGCGCGCACTCGGCCCACCGCCGCTGATGCCCACGACCGCGGCGCGCTCGACCCCGCACGCGTCCAGCAGCGCGGCATGGGCGTCGGCCTGCTCGCGCGGCGAGCGCCCGGTCGACAGCGGCGTCCGTCCGTAGCCGGGACGCGACGGGAGCAGCACCCGGTGCGACGTCGCCAGGTCCAGCGCCAGACCCCGCGCCTGGCTCCAGTCGCCGGGCGTGCCGTGCACGACGAGCACGGCCGGACCGCGACCGGTCTCAGCGACCTCGACCGGACCGGCGGCCGTCTCCACCACGAGCGGCGTCACCGCAGCGACCCGGTTCACTGGAGGTCCCCGGCGACCAGGACGTGACGCACCCGGAGGTCGGCGTCGAGCACGACGACGTCAGCGACAGCCCCCGGGCGCAGCGACACGTCCAGCCCCAGCGCAGCCGCAGGCGTGGTCGAGGACATCGCGAGGGCGTCCAG
>SCTD01000733.1 GCA_004299215.1 Frankiales bacterium
GCTGACGGCGGCCAGCAGCAGGTGCGCGACGACGAAGCCGCCCGGCGCCTCGGCCGCCGACAGCGCGAGGCCGACGCCCGAGAAGACCAGCACGAAGGCACGGGTCAGGGCGATGCCGGCCTCGAGGCGACCCGGTCCGCTGACGACGGGCAGCACGAGGCGACTCTCGCTGCGCGCGCTCAAGGTCACGGAGCCCTCCCGAAGATCAGAGTACGGGCGTCCGCGCCGCGGCGCGGACGGACGCACTCATCCCTCGAGTGTCAGCCCCGTGTCCGATCTACGCATCCGCCGGACGGCGTAGGCCGCGGGCATCAGTACGAGGGCGAGGACGGCGAGCGCAAGGTCCGGACCGGTGGCGGGCAGCGTCCGTCCCGGGGCCGCCTGCGGCGGCGTCGTGCCGCCCCCTGCACCGCCGGCGCCGTCGACCGGCTCGGGGTCGGCCCCGCGCGCTGCCAGCGGGTTCGGCGGACCGGTCCAGGCGAAGACGTCCAGGCCACGGGCCGTGCCCTCGCCGAGGGCGAAGCTGTTGCTCACGATGAAGTAGGTGCGGGTCCCGTCGGCGTTGTCCCGGGTCGAGAAGACCTCGCTGGCCCAGGTGTTGGCGCCGGGCAGCCGGTACGCGCCGACCTCCTCGAACGACCACCTGCCGCTCTCGTCGACCGCGTAGTCGACGATCTTGGTGCCGCCGTCGTAGTACGCCGCCAGGATGCGGGCCTCTCCCGGCACCTGCTCGATGACGTGGATCGTGCAGAACGTCGGGGACGGTGTCGGTGAGGTGCCGATGTAGACCGCCTTGCCGCCGTCGGCGCCCTCGGCCGGCACGATCCTCGCCGGGTCGCGGATGTCGTAGACGTGCAGCCCGCCGTTGCCGACCGGGTTGTCCAGTCCCGGCGAGCAGGTCGCCCCCGGAGGCAGCACGCCGCCGCCGCGCTCGTCGGTGACGAACATGAAGTCGCCGTCCGGCGTCGGGTCGGCCTCGTGCGCGACCGCCACACCCTCGTCGGAGCGGACCACGGTGTTGGTGTTGCAGGTGAGCGTGGTCGGCGGCAGCGGGCTGCAGTCGCGTCCGGGGTGGTTGACCGAGCCGAGGAAGCGCAGCCCGGTCGTCCGCGGCCTGCCGAGGTCCTCGTAGGCCTTCACCGCGTCGGCGACGGCCGGGGAGCCGGTCGTGCCCTCGGGCCGGATCGTGCAGTCGGTGACCTTCGCGGCGGTGGCGGTGCCGTCGACGACCTCGCAGGGCAGCGGCGTCCCGCGCACCTTGCCGGCGCCGTCGAGCAGCTGCGTGGTGTCGAAGAGCAGGGTGGCGTTGAGCCCGGCGCAGTAGAGCCGGCCGGTGCGTGCGGTCGTGTCGTGGCAGCTGGCCGGTTCGACCAGCGAGC
>SCTD01000641.1 GCA_004299215.1 Frankiales bacterium
AGCAGCTCGAGGCCGCCGTCGACCGCGCCGGCGGCCTGCGCGGGGTCGTGCGCGCCCGCGCGACCCTGTCCCACCTCGAGCCGCGCTCGGAGTCGCCCGGGGAGAGCCGACTGCGGATGTGGTTGGTGCTCGGCGGGCTGCCTCGCCCCGAGGCCCAGGTCGACTTCTACACGGAAGCTGGCGAGCACCTCGCGCGCGTCGACCTCGTCGTCCGGGACGTCCTGCTGGAGTACGACGGGCGCGAGCAGAGACTGCAGAAGCCGGTCTTCGTGCACGACCGCCGTCGACAGAACGGACTCGTCGACCGAGGGGCGGAGATCCGGAGGTACTCCAGCGAGGACGTGTCCCCGGCGCGACGAGGCTGGCTCTGCGACGAGGTGGCGCGCGCCATCCGAGCCGCGGGTGCTCGACCTCCAGCGGCGCTGGTGCGGGGGCGCGACACGCTCCGCCCACCGCGGCTCCGTCCGCTGCCGACCCTGGCCGAGGTCCGCCGCGCCGCCTGACCGTCCGTCCGAACCCTCCGGGCCCTTCGCGATCTTCGTCCTCTTGTGGCTCCGTGAGCGTGCGCCACCCACGACAAGACGAAGATCATCACGGGAGGGGGAGCAGGGACCGTCCCGTGGGCGGCGAAGAGAGGGGGCACCCAGCCCACCGGAGGCCTTCGTGCTGCACGTGTCCCGACTCACCCGCGCCGGCCTGGCCGCCGCCCTCGTCCTCGGGGTCGGCGCCGCGCTGCCCTCGCTCGCGGCCGAGCCCGCGGTCTACAGCGACGACAGCGGCTTCATCGAGCTGCCGGCACCGCTCGCGTCCACGTCCGACTACGCCTTCGACTTCCTGACCTGCCCCGAGGCGCCGCCGAACCAGGGCGTCGACGCCTGGGTCTACGCGCTGCCGGAGGAGGTCGCGCTCGGCGGCGCGCCCGTGACCGTCACCGGCACCGACGCAGCCGGCACGACGGACATCACGGCCTTCGTCTACGACGACGACTGCACCTACGACCGGGTCGTGAGCTCCGACGCCGCGCTGACCTTCCCGCTCGAGGACGACGACCGCTACATCGCGGTGACGACCGCCGTCGGGATGGGTACGGCCCTGCTGCTCGAGGTCGGCGCCGCCCCGACAGGCGAGCCGTCCCCGACCACGAGCCCGACCAGCAGCCCCAGCGCCCCGCCCGGTGGTGGTGGCGGCGGCGAGGTCATGACCCGCGGCGACTACAGCGGCGGCGTGAACGACCCCTTCTACCCCGAGGCCTCCACCGGTCCGGTCGGCGAGATCGGCCCCGGCGGGCAGTGGGGCATGCGGGTCATCCGGGCCGAGCAGGCCTGGCAGCAGCCGCAGGCCACCGGCGCCGGCATCCGCGTGGCGGTGCTCGACAGCGGCCTGGACGTCACCCACGAGGACTTCCAGTGCCCGGGCAAGATCGCCCGCCTCGACTCCACGGCGTACCCGCGCTTCGCCGACGTGACGGACACCGACGGCCACGGCACGCACGTCGCCGGCATCGTCGGCGCCTGCACCGGCAACGGCACCGGCGTGGTCGGCACGGCCCCTGACGCGACGATCCTGCCGATCCAGGCGCTCTCGCCGGACGACGCCACCGCCGACCGGCTGGCCGAGGCGATCCGTGCCGCCGTGGACAGCGGCGCGCACGTCATCAACATGAGCCTCGGCTTCAGCGCGGCGGGTGTCCCGGGCACCGGGTCCGCGGTCGCGCTGCTCGGCGGCTTCGCCGACGACATCGACCCGGCCATCGAGTACGCCGTCGCCCAGGGCGTCGTCGTCGTCGCGGCGGCGGGCAACGAGTCCTTCCCGGTCTGCGGCTACCCGGCGCTGGCGGACGACGTCGTCTGCGTCGGCTCGACCGACCGGCGCGACCTGAACGCCTGGTACGGCAACTTCCCGGTCACCCCGACCGGCATCGCGCTGATGGCCCCGGGCGGCTCGGGGCAGGTCTTCTGCGACGTGCAGAGCGAGAACGTCCTGTCGACCTACTCCACCCAGGCCGAGAACGGCTGCGCCTACCCGGCCGAGGGCTACGCCGGCCTCGACGGCACCTCGATGGCCTCGCCGCACGTGGCGGGTGTCGCCGCGCTCGTCTACGACCGGCTGGGTGGTCAGCGCTCCGCCGCTGCCGCGGCAGCCGTGAAGCAGGCGCTCGTCGACGGCGCTGTCGACCTCTACACCCCCGGCTACGACCCGATGTCGGGCGAGGGCCGCGTCGACGCGCTGGGCGCCGTCCAGGCCGTGACCGCGGTGACGCCCACGGCGACCCCCACCCCGAGCCCGACCGGCTCGACCAGCGCCGCGACGGACCTGGCGCTGATCGCGCCCGGCACCGGCTCGACGACCGACAGCCTGCCCGTCGCGGCCCGGCTGAGCCAGGGCGACGAGCGCGTCAGCGGCGCGCCCGTGGAGTTCGCGCTGGCCGGACCCGGTGGCAGCAGCAGCACCGCCGGCACGACCGACGCCGACGGCGTCACGACCGCGGAGCTGCCGCTCGACCTGGCTCCCGGGTCGTACACCCTGACCGCCACCTACGCCGGCGACAGCGGCCGGCAGGGCTCGAGCGCCGAGCAGGCCGTCGTCGTCGTCCGCGACGCGACCGCGACGACGCTCGCGGTCGAGGGCAAGGGCGGCAACCGGACCCTCTCCGTCACCCTCGTGGACGCGGACGACACCCCGACCGGGCTGGCCGGCCGCAGCGTCGTCCTGTTCGCGGACGGCCGCGAGATCGGCACCGTGACCACCGGCGCCGACGGCTCCGCCCGCTTCGCCCCGACCGGCAGGGACCGCGGCGCCAAGGCGTACGAAGCGCGGTTCGCCGGTGACGACAGCTACGAGGGCTCGACCGCCACGGCGTAGCGCTCCCCCCGACGGCGCACGACCTGCCACAGTGCGGGTCGTGCGCCGTCGTCGTCTGCTCCTGCCGCTGCTCGCCCTCCTGCTGCCGCTGGTCCCCGCGGCCCCCGCGCAGGCGGGCCCGACCGGCGACCCCGCCGGGTGGACCGATCGGCAGCTCGCCGCGCAGCTGGTGCTCGCCGGCTACGACATGGGCCGGCTGGCCGACGCCGAGACCTGGGTGCGCAACGGGATCGGCGGCATCGTGCTCTTCGGCACCCCGCCGAGCGACCTCGGCAGCCGGCTGGCGCGGCTGCGGGCGACGGGGTCCGTCGTGCCGTTCGTGGCCTCCGACGAGGAGGGCGGCCGGGTGCAGCGGCTGCGCACGCTGCTCGGCCCGCTGCCGTCGGCCGAGGCGATGGGCGCGACGCGCAGCGCGGCGCAGGTCCGGGCGCTGGCCGCGTCGTACGGCACGAGGATGGCCCGGCTGGGCGTCGACCTGGACCTCGCGCCGGTGGCCGACCTCGGCATCCGCGGCTACTACATCGAGCGGACGGACCGGGCCTTCTCCGCGGACCCGGCCACGGCGGGCGCCTACGCGAGCGCGTGGCACGCGGGCATGCGCAGCGCGCGGGTCGCCGCCGTCGCCAAGCACTGGCCGGGGCACGGGCAGGCCTCCGACACCCACGACCATGCCGCCAGCACCCCACCGCTGTCGACGCTCGAGAAGCGTGACCTGCTGCCGTTCGGCGACCTGCTCCGCGCGGGGATCCCGGCGGTGATGGTGGGCCACCTCCAGGTGCCGGGGCTGACCGAGCAGGGGCTCCCGGCGACGCTGTCGCCGAACGCCTACCGCTACCTGCGGGAGCGGGCCGGACCGCACCGGGTGCTGATGACCGACTCGCTGTCCATGGGGGCGATCTCGATCGGCATGCGGCTCACCCCGGCGCAGGCCGCTGTGCGCGCGCTGACCGCGGGCGCGGACCTGGTGATCGTCGACCCGGGTCCCGGTCCGGGGCCGATCGTGGACGCCGTGGGAGCCGCGATCGGGCGCGGCAGCTACCCGCGGTCGAGCGCGCTGGCGTCGGTGCGGCGGGTGCTGGCGGCCAAGCGGCTGACCAACTCGCCGCTGCCGATGACGTCGCTGGCACCCGCGCAGGCGACCACCGGCGCGTCGCTCACCCCGACCCTGTCGGGGATCGCCCGCGACCGGATCGGCGGCGGGCTGACCGCGCGCTTCCACGTGCGCACCGCCGGCTCCGCGTCGTGGAACGTCGTCAACGCAGCAGGAGTGAGCGTGGCCTCGGGGGCGCGGGCGAGCTACCGGCTCGGGGAGGGTCGGCTGCGGCCGGCGACGTCGTACGAGTGGAGCGTCCGGGCGTGCAACGGCGCCGGGGTGTGCGCCGCTCCGGGGCCGATCCTGCGTTTCTCGACCCGCTAGCAGGACCCGCCCTCGCAGCGTCGAACCCTTCCGGTAGTCCCGAGCCACCCAGCTCTCGTACCGGAGGTACTCCGTGAAGGTCCGCAAGGCGCTCCCCGTCGCTCTGTCACTCGTCGTGGCGGGCGGTGCCCTGGCCCCCGCGCTCGCCGCACCCGCGAAGCCGAAGCCGAAGCCCATCACCGAGTCCTGGTCGATGCAGCACGCCCCGCTCCCGATCCCGATCGCCGGCGTCGACGGCGTCGACGGCACCAACAGCTGCACCAACTCCGCCTTCGAGGGCGTGAGCATCACCACCAAGACCGTCAAGACGGTCGGCGCGGGCACCCTCGAGGTCGTCCTCACCGGCTTCGCCGGTGACTGGGACATCACCGTCTCCG
>SCTD01000734.1 GCA_004299215.1 Frankiales bacterium
CGAGCCGGTCGGCGGCGGCGACCGGCTCGACTGGCCCGTGGCGCTCAAGGCCGCCGACGAGCGCTGGCGCAACAGGATCGACGTCGGCGCCGTCCACCTGGGGCTGGCCGACGAGACCGATCTGCGCGCGGCGTGGGCAGCCGTGCAGGCCACCGCAGGGACCGGTCCTGCCTTCGTGCAGCCGATGGCGCGAGCCGGCGTCTCGACGGTCGTCCGACTGGTCCGCGACCCGGTCGCCGGGCCGCTGCTCTCGCTGCGGCTGGGCGGAGTGGCCCTGGACCTGCTGGCCGACCCGGTCACCCGCACCCTGCCGCTGACCGACCTCGACGCCGCCGAGCTGGTCCGCGGCATCCGTGGCGCGCAGCTGCTGACCGGTGAGGTGACCGGCACGCCGGCGGACCTGGCCGCGCTGGAGGAGCTGCTGCTGCGCGTGGCGGCCCTGGGGGAGGGGGTGGCCGAGGTGGCCGAGCTCGTGCTCGACCCCGTGCTGGTGCAGGAGTCCGGCCTGGTCGCGCTGCACGCCGGCCTACGGCTGCTCCCGCCCGGAAGCGACTCCGAGCTCGGCCCGCGCCGGCTCGGGTCCTCCTACGCCGTGCTCTAGAGGGTCCAGGCGCCTTCGTAGCCGTGGGCACGAGGCCGCAGGCTGACGCGGTGGCGATCAAGCGTCGGGGCACCGCACTGCGGTCGATCCGCCCGACGAGCCGGGGTGTGTGCGCGAGGGGGGAGTTGAACCCCCACGTCCTTTCGGACACAGCGACCTCAACGCTGCGCGTCTGCCATTCCGCCACTCGCGCGAGTGGTGCCCGACGACTGCATCGGACCGGCAGAACTGTAGCGAACTCCGGCGCGGGCTAGGTTCCTGACATGAGCCCCATCGACCCCCAGGACGAGGTGGTCGACCTCTGCCGCGACCTCATCCGCTTCGCCAGCGTCAACGACGGGACCGGCCGCGGGAAGGGCGAGCGGGAGGCTGCGGAGCACGTCGCCGGGCAGCTCGCCGAGGTCGGCCTGGAGCCCACCGTCCTCGAGTCCGCCCCGAACCGCACCAGCGTCGTCGCGCGGATGGAGGGGGAGGACAGCAGCCGCCCGGCCCTGCTCATCCACGCCCATCTCGACGTGGTGCCGGCCGAGCCGAAGGCCTGGACGTACGACCCGTTCGCGGCCGAGGTCGCCGACGGCGC
>SCTD01000642.1 GCA_004299215.1 Frankiales bacterium
CCCTGCGCGGCCTGCGCGCGCACAAGCGCCGCATGCTCGCGACGGTCCTCGCCGTCGTGCTCGGCGTCGCCTTCATGTCCGGTGCCCGGGTGCTCACCGACACCATGTCCGCCGCGCTGTCCGGAGTGCTCACCGAGGAGGAGGGCGGTACGGACGTCCTCGTCCGGTCCGAGCCGGCCTTCGACGGCTGGAACGGCGCCGTGCGCGGACCGCTGCCGGCCGACCTGGTGGACGAGCTGCGCGACGTCGACGGCGTCGCCGCCGTGGCCGTGCGGGTCGACGGCTTCGCCCAGGTGCTCGGCGCCGACGGCGAGCCGGTCGACGACCTCGCCTCCGGCGCGGCGCCGACGGGCCAGGCCTGGAGCGACGACGCCGCGCTCAACCCCTACCGCCTCGTGGCGGGCCGCGGTCCGACCCGCGAGAACGAGGTCGTGCTGGATCGTCGTACGGCCACCGCCGCCGGGCTCGAGGTCGGCGACCGCACCACGGTCCTGACCCGGGACACCCCCCGCGCGGCTGTGGTGTCCGGCATCGCGACGTTCGGCGACGCCGAGAGCCGCGCCGGCATCAGCACCGTCCTGCTGCCGGCAGAGGTGGCACAGCGCGAGCTCGGGGAGCCCGGGACGGTCGGCGCGATCGCGCTGCGCGCCGCCGAGGGCGTGGACCAGGAGCAGCTGCTGGCCGCCGTCGAGCCGCTGCTCGCCGATGGCCAGGAGGCGATGACCGGGGCGGCCTACGCCACCGAGGCGGCGGAGAAGGGGAACACCGACGTCGAGTTCTTCTCGGTCTTCATCACCGTCTTCGCCGTGGTGTCGCTGCTGGTCGGCGCCTTCATCATCAACAACACCTTCGCGATCCTGGTCGCGCAGCGGGTGCGCGAGCTGGCCCTGGTCCGCGCCCTGGGTGGCAGCCGCAAGCAGGTGCGGCGCTCGGTCGGGCTGGAAGCGCTCGTCGTCGGCATCGGCGCCTCCGCGATCGGCGTCGGGGCAGGCGTGGGCGTCGCGGCGGGGCTGCAACAGCTGTTCGACGCTGCCGGTCTGCCGCTGCCGCAGGGACCGCTCGCGATCCGGCCGGGGTCGCTCCTGCTGGCCTTCGTCGCCGGTGTCGTCATCACCGTCGTCTCGGCGCTGCTGCCGGCCCGCCGGGCCGCGAAGGTGCCGCCCGTCGCGGCGATGCGCGACGTCGCGATCGAGCGCGTCGGCACCAGTCGCAAGCGGATCGCCCTCGGCGTCGTGCTGGTCGCGCTGGGCGCGCTGGGCATCGTCGGCGGCATCCTGGGCGAGCAGGTCCCGCCCGTGATGGCCGGGGCCTTCGCGCTGCTGATCGGAGTCGCCACGCTGGGCCCGGTGATCGCGTCACCCGTCGTGCGCACGCTCGGCGCGTGGCTGCCGTCGGTGCGCGGCATCCGCGGGAACCTGGCCCGCGAGAACGCCGTGCGCAACCCCAAGCGCACCGCGTCCACCGCCGCCGCGCTGATGGTCGGGGTCAGCCTGGTCACCGCCATCACGTGCTTCGCGGCGTCCGGCAAGCAGTCGGTGGCCGGGTCCTTCGACGACCAGTTCCGCGGCGACCTCGCCGTGGACACCGGCGCATGGATGCACGGCGGCGTCTCGGCAGACCTGGCGGCGGCGCTCTCGGAGCTGCCCGAGCTGTCGGCGGTCGCGGCGCGGCGCCTCACCGAGGCGCAGATCGACGGCGAGCTGACCGAGCTCGCCGCCTGGTCGCCCCAGGTCGCCGACGTCTTCACCCTCGAGGTCATCGAGGGGTCGGCCGACGGGCTCGGCAGCAACGGGCTCGCCGTCGCCGACGACATCGCCGACGACCGCGGCTGGGAGGTCGGCGACACCGTGCCGATGGTGCTCGCCAGCGGCGACGCCCGGGACGTCACCGTCATGGCGATCTACGAGCAGTCGGACTGGATCGGCCGCAGCTTCGTCGATCGCGCGGTCTTCGACGAGGCGCTGCCGCAGTCGCTCGACGTCGCCGTCTACGCCAAGGCCGCCGACGGCGTGGCTGCGGCTGCCGCCCGGGATGCGGTGGAGCGCGTCTCCGAGCCCTGGGCGAACGCGGTCGTCCGTGACCGCGCCGAGCTGCGCGAGGCGTCGATCGCGTTCTTCGACACGATGCTCGCGATCGTGTTCGCGCTGCTCGCGCTCGCGGTCCTGATCGCGCTGATCGGCATCGCCAACACCCTCGGGCTGTCCGTGGTCGAGCGGACCCGCGAGCTCGGCATGCTCCGGGCGGTCGGCGCCACCCGGGGGCAGGTGCGCTCGGCGGTGCGCTGGGAGGCGGCGCTCATCGCGGCCTTCGGCTCGCTCGTGGGACTGGGCGTCGGCCTGTTCCTCGGCTGGTCGATGGTCTTCGCCGTCTCGCAGGCGGTGGCCGACGCGACCTTCGTGATGCCGTGGACGCAGCTCGTCGTGGTGGCGGTCGTGGCGTCCGGCTGCGGCGTGCTGGCCGCGCTGCTGCCGGCTCGCCGGGCCGCGCGGCTCGACGTGCTGCAGGCCATCGCCACGGCCTGACGAACGGGAGGAGCTAGTGAGCCGGCTTCCGCGGCGGCACGATCGACGTCTGGGCCGGGGCGTGCGCGGCACGCTTCTCGGCCCGCTTCTGCTTGATGCTCTTGCCGGGCTTCTTGGGCTCGTGCGCCGGTCGTGACTTGTCGTGCATGACGGGCTCCCTTCGGTGTCCGCCCTGACGGTCCTCCGGCCGGTCCCGGCTGGCAAGGGACTTCCGACCCGAGCGATGAGTACGACCTGACCGCGCCGTCGTACTGTCCGACAGGGAGGTGTCGCCATGGCAGGCGTGCGGGTTCTGGTGGGTACGCGCAAGGGGGCCTTCGTGCTCACGAGCGACGAGGGTCGACGTGAGTGGACGGTCGACGGGCCGCACTTCGCGGGCTGGGAGATCTACCACCTCAAGGGGTCGCCGGTGGACCCCGACCGGATCTGGGCGTCGCAGTCCGGTGACTGGTTCGGGCAGGTCATCCAGCGGTCGACCGACGGCGGGCGGAGCTGGGACGCGGTGGGCAACGACTTCTCCTACGACGGGGAGACCGGCGACCACCAGTTCTACGACGGCAGCCTCGTGCCGTGGACGTTCAAGCGGGTCTGGCACCTCGAGCCGTCGCTCACGGATGCCGAGACCGTCTACGCCGGCATCGAGGACGCCGCCCTGTTCAGGACCACCGACGGCGGTACGACGTGGTCCGAGCTGAGCGGCCTGCGCAACCACGGGACCGGGCCGCAGTGGCAGCCCGGCGCGGGCGGCCTCTGCCTGCACACGATCATCCTGCACCCGACCGACGAGCAGCGGATCGTCACCGCCATCAGCGCCGCGGGTGCCTTCCGCACCGACGACGGCGGTCAGTCGTGGCTGCCGATCAACAAGGGCCTGCTCTCGGGCGAGATCCCGCAGCAGGAGGCCGAGGTCGGGCACTGCGTGCACAAGCTCGCCATGCACCCCTCCCGCCCGGACACGCTCTTCATGCAGAAGCACTGGGACGTCATGCGCACCGACGACGCGGGCGGCAGCTGGCGCGAGATCAGCGGTGACCTGCCGACCGACTTCGGCTTCGCTATCGACGTGCACGCGCAGGAGCCCGACACGGTCTTCGTCGTGCCGATCACGAGCGACTACCTGCACGTCGTGCACGAGGGGAGGCTGCGCGTCTTCCGCAGCCGCACCGGCGGGGAGGAGTGGGAGCCGCTGACCAAGGGCCTGCCGCAGGAGAACTGCTACGTCAACGTGCTGCGTGACGCGATGGCCGTCGACCGCCTCGACGAGTGCGGCGTCTACTTCGGTACGACGGGCGGCCAGGTCTACTGCTCGCCCGACGGCGGCGACACCTGGGAGGCGATCGTCCGCGACCTGCCGCCCGTCCTGTCCGTCGAGGTCCAGACGCTCGCATGAGGGTCGTCCTGCCGTACCACCTGCGCAACCTGGCGAAGGTGTCCGGCGAGCTGACGGTCGAGGCGTCCACCACCCGCCAGGTGCTGGACGCGCTCGAGTCCGCGCACCCGCAGCTGCGCGGCACCATGCGGGACCCGGCGACGGGTGGCCGGCGGGCGTACGTCCGGTTCTACGCCTGCCAGGAGGACTGGTCGCACGAGGACCTCGACGCCGAGCTGCCCGAGCCGGTGCTCGCCGGCAAGGAGCCGTTCCTGGTGATCGGAGCCATGTCCGGGGGCTGACGTAGCGTCGAGGGCATGGAGCGCGGGGGAGTCGGTCTGGTCTTCGCGCTGCTGTCGGCGGCGACGTTCGGCACGTCGGGGGTCTTCGCCACCAGCCTGCTCGACGAGGGCTGGACCGCCGGCTCCGCGGTGACCGTGCGGGTGGTCGTCGCGGCGCTCGTCCTCACCGTCCCCGCGCTGCTGCTGCTGCGCTCGTGGCCCGGGTCGCTGCGCCGCGGCAGCCGCAGCGTCGTCGTCTACGGCGTGGTCGCCGTGGCCGGCTGCCAGGTCGCCTTCTTCCAGGCGGTCGACCACCTCTCGGTCGGCGTCGCGCTGCTGCTGGAGTACTCCGGCGCGCTGCTCGTGGTGCTGTGGCTGTGGGTGCGGCACGCCCACCGGCCGCGGCGCCTCACGGTTGCCGGCGCCGCCGTCGCCGTGTCGGGGCTCGTCCTCGTGCTCGACCTGACGGGCGACCAGCGCGTCGACCCGGTGGGCGTCGCGTGGGGCCTGCTCGCGGCGGTGGGGCTCGCCGTCTACTTCGTCCTCTCGGCGCAGTCGGAGGACGCGCTGCCGCCGCTGGTCGTCGCCTGGGGCGGGCTCACCGTCGGCGGGCTCGCGCTGCTCGTCACCGGCGCGATCGGCGTGCTGCCGCTGGCCGCGCCGCGCACCGACGTGGTGCTGCTCGACACCCGGGTGAGCTGGCTGGTGCCGGTGCTCGGCCTGTCGGTGATGGCGGCCGCGTTCTCCTACGTCGCGGGCATCCTCGCCGCGCGGATGCTCGGCGCCAAGGTCGCCTCCTTCGTCGGGCTGACCGAGGTGCTCTTCGCCGTCGTCTTCGCCTGGCTGGCGCTCGGCCAGTCGCTGTCGCCGGTGCAGCTCGCAGGCGCCGCACTCGTCGTCGCCGGGATCGCGCTGGTGCGCGTCGACGAGATGCGCGAGGTGCCGGTGGCCCCGCACGAGACGGTGGTCGCGGGTACTCACCGGTAACCGGACCTGTCGTGGCAAGGTCGCGAGATGACCACTGACGAAGGCGTTCTCTTCCCCGCCGGCCCGGACGGCCGGCGCAGCACCGCGTCCACCGGCCGTGCCGTGTGGGCCGACGCGATGCGAGGCGTCGACGACGACCTCGCGGTGCGCGTCCGCGCCGCGAAGGACTGGCGCAAGGACTACGTCGACGCCGTCGTCGCGCACACCGCTGCGGCCACGCGCACCGCCGAGGGGTGCGTGCTGGTGGCACGCCAGGGGCTGGCGTCGCTCGCCGACCGGATGGTGTTCGAGCGCGCCGGGCAGAGCCGGCCGGTCGCCGAGGCACTGGCCGAGGGCGCGCCCTGCGAGTCGATGAGCATCAAGGGCGAGGGTGACCGGCGCACCGAGCTGGCGCTCCCGTACCGCGGTGACGTCCTCACCGGCGACGCGCTCCGCCGCCGGCTCGACGCCTGGGTCGAGCGCGGCACGATCGAGCCGTCCTGCGGCGCGGCGCTGCTCCGCGTGCTGGACGAGCCCGAGCAGCTCGACCTGTCGGACGCGGCCTTCGCGCTGATGGGCGCGGGCGCCGAGATGGGTCCGCTGGAGCCGCTCCTGCAGTGGGGCGCGCACGTCGTCGCGATCGACGTCGCGAAGCCCCGCATCTGGGAGCGCCTCACCCGCGTCGCCCGCGAGGGCGCGGGGGTGCTCACCGCGCCGCTGGGCGCCGACGCCTCACCCGGGGTCGACCTGCTCACCCAGACGCCGGAGATCGCCGGCTTCCTGCGCACCGCGGCCGACGGGATGCCGCTCACGGTCGGCAGCTACGCCTACGCCGACGGCGCGCGTCACGTGCAGGTCGTGCACGCCAGCGACGCGCTGGTCGAGCTGCTGCTGCGCGAGCGGCCGGGCACCGGGTACGCCGAGCTGGCGACGCCCACCGACGCCTTCGCCGTGCCCCAGGACGTGGTCGAGGACTCGCGCGGCCGCTGGGGGAGCCGCGGCTGGCGAGGCGCCCTGCAGGCGCCGGCCCGCGCGGTCACGCGCGGCAGCCTCTACGCCTCGGCGTACGCCACCTCGGTCCAGCGCGAGGACGGCACCACAGTCGGCATCGCCGACGTGCTGGTCCCGCAGCAGGGCCCGAACTACACGCTGGCCAAGCGGATCCAGCGCTGGCGGGCGATCGCGGCGCAGGCCGACGGGCACCCGGTGTCGGCGAACGTCGCCCCCGCGACCGCGACCCACTCGGTGATGAAGAACCGGCTGCTCGCGGCGGCGTACTCCGGCGCGAAGCGCTTCGGCGTCGAGGTCTTCGCGCCCGAGACCAGCCGGGTGCTGATGGCGGCGCTGCTCGTGCACGATCTGCGCGCGCAGGCGCCCGCGCCGGCTCATCCGGACGACCTGTTCGTCGCCGGCGCGGCGCACGGCGGGCTGTGGCGGGTCGCCTACAGCCCCCGGTCCGTGCTCGGCCTGGCCGCCGTCACCGGGCTGCCGGCGGCGCTGCGAGGTCGGTGACTCAGACCGTCTCCGGCACCCGGAGATGGGCGAGCGCGACCTCGAAGCTGGCGACGTCGATCAGCTCGGCCTCCATCTTGTCCGTGGCCTCCGAGCGGAGCATCGACGCCGCGTCGCGGCTGGCCTCGAGCGCCTCCGCGCTGTCGTAGACGGCAGCCAGGGCACCGAGGCCGGTCGACCTGTCGACGAGCAGGCTCGCGCTGCAGAAGCCGGGCAGCTGCTCGATCTCGGGGAGCACGTTCATCCGGAAGTAGTCGAGCATCGGGTCGAGCACCGTGGGGTCGATGCGCGTCCAGGTGACCCGTGCGCAGGCGCCCTCCGGGATGGGACGGGCCCGGTGCAGCACGGCGATGTCCCACTCCTTCACCTCCGGGCGGCCGCCGAGGACCTGCTGCGCCCGGTCACGCAGGGGGGCGACGGCGGCCTCCGTCGCGCGCATCGCCTCCCGGCTCTCCCAGGACGACGTCACGATCGCTCCGCCGCTCTCGCGGTCGACGAGCATCGAGACGCCGATGCACCCCTCCATGCTCTGCAGGGCCGGCATCACCTCGTCGCGGACGAGCGCGATGCCGTCGTCGACATGCGCCGGATTGCCCTGCACCGTGGTGGTCCTGGCGTACATGCCACCACTCCTCCCTGCCCGGGCGGCCCCGCCGGCTCGCCGCTTCCCGCACCATGCTCCCGCCGTCCAGGGAGTGCAAGGGCGCGCTCAGCGGACGTAGGTGTGCACGGCCGCCACCAGCTCCTTGAGCCCGGCCTTCGCGTCGCGGAAGAGCATCGACGTCTTGGGGTCGGTGTAGAGCTCGTTGTCGATGCCGGCGTAGCCGGTGCCCATGGACCGCTTGACGACGATGACGCTGCGTGCCTTGTCGACGTCGAGGATGGGCATCCCCGAGACCGGGTTGCCGGGACGCCGGGCGGCCGGGTTGGTCACGTCGTTCGCGCCGACGACGAGCACGACGTCGGTGCGCGCGAACTCGGGGTTGACCTCCTCGAGGTCCTGCAGCTGGGTGTACGGCACGTCGGCCTCGGCCAGCAGGACGTTCATGTGGCCCGGCATCCGGCCCGCGACCGGGTGGATGCCGAACGTCACCTCGACGCCGCTGGCCTCGAGCGCCTTGCAGAGGGCGACGAGCTCGTGCTGCGCCTGCGCCGCGGCCAGGCCGTAGCCCGGCACGACCACCACCTTGGAGGCGTACGCCAGCTGCAGCCCGGCGTCGTCCACCGACGTCTCGCGGACGTTGCCCGCCGCGGCGACGTAGGTGTCGACGTCACCGGTGCCGTAGCCGCCCAGCAGGATGCTCAGCAGCGACCGGTTCATGGCCTCCGCCATCAGGATCGTGAGGATGGTGCCCGCAGCCCCGACGAGCGCACCGGCGATGACCAGCACGACGCTGTCCAGCACGAAGCCGGCCATGGCGACCGCCGTGCCTGTGCAGGCGTTGAGCAGCGAGATGACGACCGGCATGTCGGCGCCGCCGATGGGCAGCGTCAGCAGCACGCCGAGCCCGAGGGCCGCGACGGCGACCCCGAGGAGCAGCGGGGTGCCGCCGGTACCTGTCAGCAGCACGATCCCGGCGACCAGTGAGAAGCCCGCCAGCAGCACGGTGAGGACCCGGCCGGCCTGCGAGGTGACGGGGTTGCCGGAGATCTTGCCGGCCAGCTTGCCCGCGGCGACCAGCGAGCCGGAGAAGGTGAGCGCGCCGATGAGGACGTCGAGGTAGGTCGGCAGCACGTGGCTGACGCCGACCGTCGCGAGCACGTCGTCGGCACGCAGCACCTCGACGAAGGCGACCAGCGCGGCGGCCCCGCCGCCGACGGCGTTGAAGAGGCTGACCAGCTGCGGCATGTCGGTCATCTGCACGCGCTTGGCGCCGACCAGCCCGGCGACCGAGCCGACGGTGAGGCCCGCGACGAGCACGAGCAGCGCGGTGCTGCCGATGGTGCCGTCGTCGACGAGAACCGCTGCCGCCACGAGGATCGCGAGGGCCATGCCGCCTGCGGACAGCAGGTTGCCGCGACGCGCGGTGGCGGGCGAGCCCATCAGGTGCAGGCCGATCACGAAGGTGACGGCGGCGACGAGGTAGAGCAGGTGCGAGGCAGTGGTCATGAGGCGCTCCGGTCGGTGCGGCGGGCCCGGAACATCTCGAGCATCCGGTCGGTGACGACGTAGCCGCCGACGACGTTCATCGCGGCGAAGGCGGCGGCCAGGAACAGGACGACGTAGCCCAGCGTCGAGTCGGTGCTCGCTGCGACGAGCATCACGCCGACCACGATCACGCCGTGGATGGCGTTGGCCCCGGACATGAGCGGCGTGTGCAGGGTGGCCGGCACCTTGCCGATCACCTCGTACCCCACCAGCAGGGCGAGGACGAAGACCGTGACGGTGAACAGGAGCTCGGTCGTCATGAGGTGCCTTCCAGCAGCGCGCGGACGGCCGGGTGCACCACGCGCCCGCCGTGGGTGATGACCAGGCCGGCCTGCACCTCGTCGTCGAGGTCGACGGCGAAGGACCCGCTCCTGGTGAAGTACGCGACCAGCGCGGCGACGTTGCGGGCGTAGGCGGTCGAGGCGGCACGCGGCACCTGCGAGGCGAGCGCGCCGGCGCCGATGACGGTCACGCCCGACGGGGTCACGACGGTGTGCCCGGCCTTGGATCCCTCGACGTTGCCGCCGAAGTCACCCGCCGCACCGTCGACGACCACGGACCCCGGGTGCATGAGCTGCAGAGCCCGCTCGGGGACGAGGAGGGGTGGTGGTCGGCCGGGGACCTGCGCCGTCGTGATGACGACGTCGAAGCGACCCACGCTGTCCGCGACCCGGTCGGTCAGCTCGGCCTGCTCCTCGGCGGTGAGCTGCCGGGCGTAGCCGCCCTCGCTCTGCACCGTCACGCCGACGTCGAGCACCTGCGCGCCGAGCGAGCGGATGTCGGACTGGGCGCTGTCGCGGACGTCGAACGCCGTCACCACGGCGCCCAGCCGGCGCGCCGTGGCGATCGCCTGCAGCCCGGCGACACCGGCGCCGAGGACCAGCACCGTGGCCGGCTTGGTCGTGCCCGCTGCGGTGGTGAGCATGGGGAAGAAGCCGCCGTACGCGTCTGCTGCCACGAGCGCGGCCTTGTAGCCGGCGACGCTCGCCTGGGAGGTGAGGGCGTCCATCGACTGGGCGCGGCTGACGGTGCGCGGCAGCGTGTCGAACGACAGCGCGGTCACCCCCGCCTCGGCCATGCGGGCCATCAGCTGCGGGTCCAGCAGCGGCTGGAGCAGCCCGAGCACGATGTGCCTGGGGCTCAGGGCGTGCAGCACCGCGGACGGGTGCAGGCAGACGACGAGGTCGCCGGCGTCGAGCACCGTCGCCCGCGGGCCGACCGCCGCGCCCGCGCTCTCGTACTCGTCGTCGCGGAACCACGCCCTCGCGCCGGCACCTGACTCGACGACGACGGCGTGGCCGGCGGCGACCAGGCGTGCGGCGCTGTCCGGGGTGAGACCGACCCGCTGCTCGTCGGCGGCCTGCTCCCGCAGGACGCCGATGGTCAGGGTCGCGTGCGGTGGCAGCGTCATGCTCCCAGGTTCTCGCACTTCGGCCCGAGATCCGGTAGGCCGGAGGTCCCCGGTCGCACGGGTCGTGCGGGCTCGCTGGTAGGACTTCGGGATGACCTGGACCGAGCCCGGCGCCTTCCCCGTCGCACCGGGAGTGCACCGCATCCCCCTGCCGCTGCCGAACGACGGGCTGCGGGCGGTGAACGTCTACACCGTCGAGACGGACGACGGCCTGGTGCTGGTCGACGGCGGCTGGGCGATCCCGGAGGCGCGCGAGGTCCTCGGCGCCGGCCTCGCGGAGATCGGTGC
>SCTD01000643.1 GCA_004299215.1 Frankiales bacterium
CTGCTCGAGGTGGTCGGCCTGGTGGCCGCGCTCGGGCTCTGGATCGGGAGCGGCTTCGGCTGGAAGCTCCGCTCGCCGGCCTTCCAGCGGGCGCACTACGCCGTGCTGCACGGGCTGCTCGCCGAGCTGATGGCCACGGCGCGCGTCGTCTTCCACCTCCGGATCGACACCGACGGCGTCTCGTGGTCGCCGCTCGACGACGGCGTCCCCGGCTCGGAGAACTCCATGGTGGTGCTGAGCCGGCACGCAGGTCCGGGTGACTCGCTGCTGCTCGTGCGGACCCTGATGGACCGCGACCACGTGCGCCGGCCGCGGATCGTGCTCAAGGACGTGCTGCAGTGGGACCCGGTCCTCGACGTCTACCTCAACCGGCTGCCCAACGCGTTCCTCACCGGCGGCGGGCGCGACATGGTCGACCGGATCGCTGACCTGGCAAGCGATCTCGGCGAGGAGGACGCGCTGCTCATCTTCCCCGAGGGCGGCAACTTCACCGAGGGACGCCGCCGCCGGGCGATCGACCGGCTGCGCGGCAAGGGGATGCTCAGCCAGGCCGAGGCGGCCGAGCGGATGGAGCACCTCATGCCGCCGCGCCCGGGCGGTGTCGCCGCGGCGCTCGCCGCAGCGCCGCACGCCGACGTCGTCTTCGTCGGGCACACCGGGCTCGAGCACCTGTCGTCCCCGATGGACCTGTGGGACGGGCTGCCGATGGACACCACCGTCCGGCTGCGCTGGTGGTTCGTCCCGGCCGACGAGGTGCCGCGCGATCCCGACGAGCAGGAGCGCTGGCTCTACGAGCGGTGGTCCGAGCTGGACGACTGGATCGCGGGGGCGCGGCCGGGGGTGTGAGCCGGGGACGCACCCGGACGATTCAGGCGGACTCCTCGCGCAGGCGCGGTTCGGTCCGCCGTTCCGGATGGATGCCGTGCTTGTCCGCGTAGAACGCGCGGACGAGGTCCATGTCCTTCTTGACGTCTCCGGTGGGACGGAAGCTCGGCCCGATCCCGAGGGTCCGCGTCGTGCCGTCGACGAACCCGAGGCTGATCGGCAGGCCGGTCTGCTGGGCGATCCGGTAGAAGCCCGGCTTCCAGTACTCACCCTTGTGACGCGTGCCTTCCGGTGCGATCGCGAGGAGGAAGCTCTCGCCGCTCTGGGCCTCTGCGACCAGGGCGCGGATCGTGGCTCCCGGGTTCTCGCGATCGAGCGGGATGCCGCCGGTGTTGCGCAGGACCCAGCCCACGGGACCCTTGAAGAAGGTGTGGCTGATCAGCGCTTGGGGTCGGGCGCCGTTCGCCCAGGCGATGAGGAGCATCGCGAGCCAGTCCCACTGGGACGTGTGCGGTGCGCCGACGAGGATCCCGCTGCTGGGCACATCGCCGGTGAGGCGCCACCTCGCGGTCCGGAGAACGCCGCGGGCGAGCACGCGTCGAACCCTCATCGTGTGGGCCACGTCGTGACGCTAGCGCCTGCCGCGTGGCCGGTCTCCGACGATGTGTCCGCTCGGGATTCCGTCACGAGCTCGTTGAGCGCACGCCGGGCGCCCAGCGCCACCTGATCGGAGCTGCCCCGGTTGTCGGCGCACACGGTGAGCGCCTTCCAGAGCGCCCAGCCACGGCCGCGCGCCCATTCGTCGTCAGGGACCGAGAGCCGCCGTCGGAACGCCTGCCGGCCCTCTTCCGTCAGCAGCGTCCACGCGATGGCGAGGTCGCATGCCGGATCACCGACGCCGCAGGTGCCGAAGTCGAGAACCGCTGCCAGGCATCCGTCGGCGAGAAGGACGTTGCCCTGGCTGAGGTCGCCGTGGAACCAGCGCTCGACGCCATCCCAGCGTGCGCGGATCGCACGCTGCCAGATCGTGTGGACGAGGCCGGTGCCGAGGTCTGCATCCAGGTCGGTCAGCGCGGTGTGCAGCAGGCCGTCGAACGTGCGCAGCGGGCCACCCCGGTACCAGTTGTGCTTCCCGGGTCGAGGGCCGCCCGCGGTCGTGACTCGTCGCAAGGCGGCGACGAAGTCGGCCATGTCTTCAGCGAAGCGGACCGGATCGGTGACCTGGTCGAGGGTTGCCGGGGTCCCCTGCAGCCAGCCGTAGACCGACCAGGGGAAGGGGTAGCCCGCGCCCGGGCGGCCCTTCGCGATCGGTCTCGGGACCGGCTGCGGCAGCTGACTCGCCAGAACCGGCAGCCACCGGTGCTCCTTGTCGACCGCGAGGGCGTACTCCGCCGCGCTCGGCATGCGGACCAGCAGCTCGCTGCCGAGACGGAAGGTGACGTTGTCCCAGCCGCTCTCCGCCACCGGCTCCACCGTCAGCCCGGACCAGTATGGGAACTGGTCCGCGATCAGCTGCTCGACCAGTGCCGGCGCGACGGTCGTCCTGGTGGGCGCCGGACCGAGTGCGTAAGGCTCTTCCGTGCCCGCTCGTCGCGTGTCGCTGTTCTCGGCGACGAATGGGTCGGCCGGAGGCATGGCAGGAGGCCATGTCCATTGCGGCCGCCTGTTCGGTTGCCGGGGGACGTCCTCATTTGCCGAGAAGCGTGCGCCACGCCATTTGATCCGGGAGCGCTCAGTCCGGCTCGCTGCTCCCGGATGGTGTTGTCGCATTCTGGCTCCTTCGGCGTGCTGTCGCGACAACCCGATCCGGGA
>SCTD01000644.1 GCA_004299215.1 Frankiales bacterium
CCGCCGTCGCCGCTGACGTAGAGGCGGACGCCGTCGGGCGTCGGGGCGAACGCCGCCGCGTGCTGGTCGGCGTGGGTGGTCTTGCCCTCGTAGACGGGCACGCCCTCGCAGTTCACGGCGATGGCGACGCAGCTGTTCCAGTAGCGGCCGATGGTCGTGAAGGCCGCAGGGCCCGGCAGGTAGGGGTTGCCGACGGTGGAGTAGATCTCCTCGAGCCCGATGATGACGCGGTTGGCGTCGAGCGGGTCGACCTCGACGTACTGGTCGTACCAGGCCTGCACGCCCGGTCCCGAGCCCAGCGCGAGCAGCGGGGCGATGACCGTGCCCGGCGCGGCGGCGAACTGCGCGGGCGTCGCCTTGAGCGTCCACGTGATGCCGTTGTCGGCGCTCGCGTAGACGCCGGCGAGGACCGTCGGCTTGGCCGGCAGCGGCCCGACGCCGAGGAAGGTCTCCCCTGCGAACAGACCGGCGTCCTGCACGACCGCCCACATGACGTCGGGGTCCTGGCCCTCACCTGTGGCGTACGCCAGGCTGGTCCGGCCGATGGGGTCGTCCGAGAGGCCGGGCGCCAGCGGGGCCTGCCCGAGGTTGGTCTCGAGCCGCGTCCACGTCCCGGGCCTGCCGCCCTGGGTGGAGCGGTAGAGGCCGTTGCCGACGCTGTCCGGGTTGCCGTCCGCGCCCACGGTCTTGCCGCGCCGCCAGCCGACCGCCGCCGTGATCATGTTCGGGTCGTCGGGCTTGACCCGGACGTCGGTGACGTAGTTGCCGAAGCGCGTCTTGGTGTAGGGCGCCGTGCCGTCCTCGTTCGTCGGCAGCAGCGCGTTGGCGTAGGAGTCGCCGCCGTCGGTGCTGGTGTAGAGGCCGGCGTTGGTCGCCACGAAGACACTGTCCCTGCTGGCGCCGGGGGCGCGGGTCACCGCGACGTGGAAGACCGTGCTGGCCTCCTCGAGGTTCCTCGCCACGCGCTCCCAGGTGCGGCCGTCGTCCTTGGTCCGGTAGACGCCGGTGCCGGCCAGGCCGTCGCCGTTCGTGTTGGCCTCACCGGTGCCGGCGTAGACCCAGCCCGTGGTGGGGGAGATGGCGATGGCGCCGATCGCCATGGACAGCTGCTTGTCGAAGGTCGGCGTCCAGGTCTTGCCGGCGTCGGTGCTGCGCCACACGCCGCCGCCCGCAGCTCCCGCCCAGACCGTCGAGCCGTCGGCGTCGCGGGGGTCGGTCGCCAGGCTGACGGTGCGGCCGCCGAGGTTGAGCCAGCCGAGGCTGGCCACGCCGTACTGCGGGTCGTCGGCGCGGAACTCGTCGTGAGCCGGCTTCCAGGTGCCGGTCAGCGCGCCCGCGGCGGTGGGGAGCGCGGCGGCCTGCTTGCCCGCGGCGAGACGGGCCGAGACCCCTCGCCCGGCGGGCGCCGCGTGGATCGCCGAGAGCTGGCTGTCGACGAGCATCTTGTCGACGCTGTTCTCGACCTCGGGGACGACGCTGCCGTCCTTGCCGGCGAGCAGCTCGCGCAGGTCGGGCTCGACCGCCCGGACGGGCGCCGCGGTCGTCGCGCCCGCGGCCATGCCGGTGAGGCCGGCGCTCCCGGCGAGGGCGGCCAGGCCGGCGACGGCGAGCAGGCGGGAGGTGCGGCTGGGCGAGCGGGTCACGGGTGCTCCGAAGCGGAAGAAGGAGTTCAGCTCGTACGGCTTCGCCGCGCCCGGGCGCGGGACCTGCCGACCGCAGGGTGACACGTGTCTCGCCCGGTCCGCCGGTCGAGCGGCGGTGCGCGCACACAACCCGGCCGCGACCCGCCTGCGTCAGGCGGCGGCGACCGCCCGAACGGCGTGTCGTACGACGGTCGTGTGCAGCCCTGGCCGGTCGGTCAGACGGAGTGCACGTCGGCGAAGCAGCCGGCGCAGAGCCCCTCGGTCGTCCCGATGAGCCGGTAGAGCTCGGCCTCGTCGGCGCAGCGGTCGCAGGTCGCGAGGGCAGCCCGGTGGCGTGCGAGGGCGGCATCCGTGAGGTCGATGACGAGGTCCATGCGCTCAGGATCCCGCCGACCTCGGATCCCCGGCAGCCGCCGAGCGGCCGCTCCTGCGCTCCCGCTCCTTCCGCCGCGTGCGCCGGCGGGTGGTCACATCGGGCTACCCTCATCGGTGGGGCGAGTCGGCCGGACGGTCGCGGCAGTCGCAAGGCTGTCGAGGAAAGTCCGGGCTCCACAGGGCAGGGTGGTCGGTAACACCGACCCGGGGTGACCCGCGGGACAGTGCCACAGAGAGAAGACCGCTCGGGCTTCGGTCCGAGCAAGGGTGAAACGGTGGGGTAAGAGCCCACCAGCGCCCGGGGTGACCCGGGCGGCTCGGCAAACCCCACCCGGAGCAAGGTCAAGAGGGAGTCCTCCGGGACTCCTGCGCAGGCGCTCGAGGGCGGCCCGTCCGATGCCTGCGGGTAGACCGCACGAGGCCACCGGCAACGGTGGTCCCAGATGGATGACCGTCGGCACCGCTTCGGCGGTGACCACAGAACCCGGCTTATAGGTCGACTCGTCCCGCCTACTTATCCACAGGTCGCCGTGAGTGCCCGACACGCCTGCTGACCTGGTCTTATCACTCACTGTAATTGACCGGTGCCACCCCCTATTGACCCCGTGTGGCCGAACTGTCACGGCCCAGAGACGGCCCAGGCGATCTTGAACCAGCCTCCGCTGGGGGCCGCATCGTGGACTCGCCGAAGCGCGCCGGCACCCGATCCGCGGGCCGACGTCGGACGGGAGTGCGAGACTGGCACGGCGATGACCGACGTAGCGCTGCTCGAGCGCGAGATGTACGCCGAGGCCGAGGCGGCCCGGCTCCTCAGCGTTGCCCAGAGCACGCTGCACTACTGGCTCGAAGGCAAGACCGGACGCGGCGGCAAGGTGCACCGCCCTGTCATCCGCCAGGAGCCGAAAGGCACCGGCGCGGCGGTCACCTGGGCAGAGTTCGTCGAGGCGGGGTTGCTGCGTCAGTACCGCCGCGAGCTCAAGGTTCCGCTGCCCGAGCTCCGGGCCTTCATCGAACTGCTTCGCCAGCGGTTCGACGTCCCCTACCCACTGGCTGACCGGCGCCCGTACGCCAGCGGCAAGGCGCTGGTGCTCGAAGCTCAGGAGCAGGCCGGTCTTCCGGGCGATCTGTGGCTCGTCACGGTTGGCGGCGGGCAGCTGCTGCTCACATCACCGTCGGAGTCGTTCCTGCGGCGCGCCCGCTGGGAGGGCGAGGTCGCCACCGGGTGGCGGCCGCACGAGGACCAGGACTCCGTCGTCCTCATCGACCCGGCCGTCCGCTTCGGCAGACCTGCCGTCGGGGGCATCAGCACCGAGGTGATCTGGGAGCACTCCGAAGACGGCGAGGACGACCACGAGATCGCCGAGGTGTACGGCCTGACGCCGCGCGATGTCGCTTGGGCGCTGGCGTACGAGAAGCCACGACGGGCTGAGGCGAGGCAGCGCATCGCGTGAGCGCCGCCAAGCCGGCGGTCGTGCGCTTCTACCTCGACGCCGACGTCCTCGGCCTGGCCCATGTCGTCGCGGCGCTCCGCAACGACGCGACGTACCCAGGAGACCCGGGCGCGATCATCAAGAGGCGAGAGCGCCCTGCTTGCCCGATCACGGATCCGGCGACCAAGGACGACGTCTGGATCCCCGAGGTCGCTTCCCGCGGGTGGCTCATCATCACGCGGGACAGCCGCATCCAGCAGCACCCTGCCGAGATCGCCGCAGTGAAGTCCAACAACGCCCGGATGGTCGCCCTGTCGGGGGATGAGGCGCGGGGGACGTGGCAGCAGCTCGAAGTCCTCATGCGCCACTGGCGCGCCATCGAAGTGCTGGCGACGCGACCCGGCCCCTTCGTCTACACCGCCAAACGGGGCTCGCTCAAGTCAGTCGATCTTGGCTGAACCGACGATGTCTCCCAGTCAAGGAGGCCGACGAAGCGTCGCCGGTTCAGAACGGGGACGTCGGTCCGGCTCGGTGTTGTATCCAGCGACGCTGGCGCTGCGCTGCGTCGTAGCTCAGTCCTGCCCGGCTGCGCCCCGCAATCGGCCGGCCGCAGCAGCCTCGCCAAGTGCTTGCACCCTGGCGGTGCGATCAGCGCGCGGGCTTGCTGCCACGGCGTAGCGGGCGCTTCCGCCCGGTTGCGGCGGCGGGAGGAGGCTGGCACATCGGCGCGCTCGCGGCGCCGGGCATTCCCGCGCCGCTGCTCGCACGCCAGGAGCGGGAGCTCCTCGTCGACGCTGACGTGCGCCCGTCGCGCGATCGTCAGATGTTCCGTCGCCGGGGCGCGCTCGTCGGCAGTGATCGTGGACGCCGTCGCAGCCACGGTCGGGATGGGCTGAACCTGGTCGACAACAACGTCGGGGCCTCTCCACGTGCTGCGCAGGCGTGCATCAGTCGGAGGCCGGCGAGACTCTGCCGTCCAGGACGCGCATGAGCAGGCGGGGTTCGACCGGCCAGGCGTTCAGCAGGACGGGTCGCGGGATCGACCGGGCTGCGTAGCGAAGCAACAGGACGACGGCGACGACGTCATCCAGCGGCCCGATCACGGGCAGGAACTCCGGGATGAGGTCGATCGGGGACAGGACCCACACTACGGCGATCCCGAGTGCAATCTTGGCTCGGCGGGGAACGTCGGGATGTCGCCGCAGCCGACGGGCGGTCGTGACACAGGCGGGAAGGAATGTCGCGACGTCGCGCAGGAGGCCGGGTGGCAGGCGCCGGGCCAGCAGGACGAGCACGACCCAGCTGACGAGCCAGACAGCCAGTGCGATCAGTGCCCACCGGACAAGCACCGCGAGGTCCGGGATGGCCAGCGTCAGCTGGCTCATCCCGGAGCCACGCCGCGGTCAGCGGACGGAGTCGAGCCTGACTCAGACACTCGGCCGGCGTCCCCGGCAAGCCGGCCGCGTCGGTCGGCCAGGATTCGGTCCGCGGTGAAGACCGTCGCCAGCCACAGCACCGCCAAGGTCCAGGAGCCCAGGACGTCACTGACCCAGTGATAGCCCAGGTAGAGCCGGGAGAACGCGACCGCCACAGCGGTCGTCAGCAGCCCGGCGACCACGTAGACACGGCTGCGCCACGTCGGCAGGTACTGCACAGCGAGGTAGGACAGCGCGCCGTACAGGGCCAGCGAGCTCAGCGAGTGGCCGGAGGGGAAGGAGAAACCGCGCTCGGCCCCGTCGATCGCCAGGGGCAGCGCCGGGCGGTCCCGGGCGACCAGCAGCTTGATCGCGCCGGTGATGGCACCGCTGCCGAAGACCGACGCGGCCAAGACGAGCGCGGCCCGTCTCCGGCGGGACCACAGGTACGCGACCAGGGCGAGTGTCAGCACGACGACGAATGGCACCCCGCCGAGAAAGGTCACCGCTCGGGCGATGACCGTGGCTTCGTCGTCGCGCCGGTTGGCGAGGAAGCTCAGCACGGGCCGATCGAGCGCCGCCACGCCGTCGCCGTCCAGGGCGTCCTCGAGCACGACGGCGAACGCGCCGCCGGCGGCGACGGCGAAGGTGAGTCCGACGGTCAAGGTGAGGCCGAGGACCTGGGCTGGATCCAGGCGCCGCGCGAGGAACGCCAGCTGCCGTGCGAACCGGCGCCGCAGTGACGGTAGCGGAGGCAGCGCGCCGAGGCGGACCAGCCGGGCACGCCAGTGCGCGGGGTTGTGGGCGATGGAGCGGGCGAGCAGAACCGCCCCGCCGAGCACCAGGACGGCTAGACCGACGAGCAGGCTGGCCCGGCCGAACAGCTGCTCGACCCGCTTGTACTGCGCCCCGGCGGCGTATCCGACCAGGACGACGGTGCTGGCCCACAGCAGCCCGCCAACGGCGTTCCAGAGCAGGAAGCGGCGGTACGGCATCCGCCCCATGCCCGCCAGGCTCGGGACGAGCGCGCGCAGCAGACCGACCCAGCGACCGAAGAAGACCGCCGGGCCGCCGCGACGTTCCAGGAACGCCTCGCCCTTGGCCCAGCGCTCTGGTCCGACGACCCGGCCGAGCCGGCTGCGCTTGAGGGCGGGACCGCCTCTCCGGCCGATCTCGTAGCCGATGCTGTCGCCGACGATCGCGGCGACGACAGCAACGGCGATCATGATCGGAAGGCTGACGCGTCCCTGACTGGCCAGGACCCCGCCGAGCAGCAGTGCCGCTTCGCCGGGTAGGAACAACCCGACGAACGCGGCGGCCTCACCGGCAGCGAGCAGCCCCACGAGGCCGTAGGCAGGCAGTCCCGACAACGACAAGACGGCGTCGACGACCTTGCTCACGACGTGCTTCTCCGCTGGGTCATGCGGCCGAGTCTGGCAGGGGTTCGGCTGTGGCTACGACTGTCAGCGCTGGAACGGACTCAGCCCGCTCTCAGCCACGATGTGGCCTGCTGGCCCGGTGACACCCTCATCCCGCCGGCCTGTATCGCGCCGGGCTGCGGCCGGCCTTGCCGGTCTCATTGCTGTCGCCGTTGCCGTGGTCGGGGTCAGCGTCGTCTCCGGACAGCCGGAGCCGATCCCGGCCCCTCCCGGCGCGGTGGAGGCCAGCATCAGCGCCACCGGTGAGGATCCTGCGGTGCGGCTCGCGGTCGCCGGCGACGTCGGCACCGGGGACGATCAGGAGCGTCGGACCGCGTCCGCCGCGGCGTCGCGCGCCGGCGGTCGTGGCTGGGATGCCCTTGTCCTGCTGGGCGACAACATCTACGAGGACGGGGATCCGGCTCGGGCTCGGTCCGCGGTGCTCGACCCGTTCGAGGAGGTCCTGCAGCCGGGGGTGCCGTTGCTCGCGGCGCTGGGCAACCACGACGCCGACTCCGGCAACGGACCTGCGCAGCTCGACGCGCTCGGTCAACCCGGCCCCTGGTTCGCCCAGCGCTTCGGGCCCCTGCTGCTCGTGGTTCTGGACAGCAACCGCCCTGACGATCCTGAGCAGCTTGCCTGGCTGGAGCAGACGCTGGCGCAGGACGACGCGACGTGGACGGTGGCGGCGATGCACCACCCCATGCGTTCTGCCGGATACCACGGCTCGGATGAGGAGGTGCGCCAGGCGTTCGCTCCGCTGTTCAAGCAGTTCGGCGTGCAACTCGCGCTGGCCGGACATGATCATGACTACCAGCGCAGCCGCATCATCGACGGTACGACGTACATCGTGTCGGGTGCGGCCGCCAAGCTCCGGCCGGCCGGCAGCAACGGCGACACGGTCGTCTCGCAGTCGGTCCGGCACTTCCTCGACCTGTCGATCTACCAGGACCGCCTGGTCGTTCAGGCGGTCGACCAGTCAGGATCGGTCTTCGACGGCGTCGTCATCCCTGCCGGCTGACCCGGTGTGCCCGTCCCGGTGGGTCCCGACGCTGACCGCGCGGAGTGTCGCCGGTCTTCGCGGG
>SCTD01000645.1 GCA_004299215.1 Frankiales bacterium
GACAAGGGCCGCTGGGCCTTCACCTACTCCCAGCAGGGCGATCGGATCGCCGGCCCGCTCGTGCGCGACTACACGACCGGCGCGCTGCGCCCGGCGTCGTGGACCGAGGCGCTCGACCGCGCGGCCGAGGGCCTGAAGCTGGCCAAGGCCGGCAAGGGCGCGGGCGTGCTGCCCGGCGGCCGGCTGACGGTCGAGGACGCCTACGCCTACAGCAAGTTCGCCCGCGTCGTGCTGGGCACCAACGACGTCGACGCCCGCGTCCGCCCGCACTCCGCGGAGGAGCAGGAGTTCCTGGCCGCCCACGTCGCCGGCCGCTACGCCGGGCAGGACGGCGTCGTCACCTACGCCGACCTCGAGAGCGCGCGCGCCGTGCTGCTCGCCGGCTTCGAGCCGGAGGAGGAGTCGCCGATCGTCTTCCTCCGCCTCCGCAAGGCCGTGCGTCGCACGGGCACCCGCGTCTTCACGATCGCGCCGTTCCGCTCGCCCGGCGCCGCCAAGACCGCCGCGACGCTGCTGCAGACCGCCCCCGGCGGCGAGGCGGCTGCGCTCGCGGCGCTGCTCGGCGCGACCGACGGCGTCCAGGGCGACGCCGCGACGGCGCTCGCCGGTCCGGGCGCGCTGATCCTCGTCGGCGAGCGGCTCGCGGCCACCCCGGGCGCGCTGTCCGCCGCCTCCCGGCTCGCGACCGCGACCGGCGCGCGGCTGGCCTGGATCCCGCGCCGCGCCGGTGAGCGCGGTGCCGTCGACGTCGGCGCGCTGCCCGGCCTGCTGCCCGGCGGTCGTACGGCTGCCGCGTCCGCGGACGTCTCCGCGGTGTGGGGCGAGCTGCCCTCCGCCGAGGGTCGTGACCTCGACGGCATCCTCACCGCGGCGCGCGACGGCGAGCTCGACGCGCTGCTCGTCGGCGCGGTCGACCCCGCCGACTGCCCCGACCCGTGGCTCGCCCTCGACGCCCTCGACAAGGTGCCCTTCCTGGTCAGCCTCGAGCTGCGCCGCTCGCCGGTCACCGACCGCGCCGACGTGGTGCTGCCCGTCGCGGCCGCCGTCGAGAAGGCCGGCACCTACCTCGACTGGGAGGGCCGCGCCCGCCCGTTCGAGCAGGTGCTCAACGCGACCGGCGGCCTCACCGACGGGCGCGTGCTGCACGTGCTCGCCGACGAGCTCGACGTGCCGCTCGGCCTGCCCGACGTCGCGACCACCCGCGCCGAGATCGCCCGTCTGGGTGCCGCTCCCGGCTCAGGGTCCGCGCCGTCGTACGACGCCGTCGAGGCACCGCAGCTCGAGGCGGGGCAGGCCGTCCTCGCCTCCTGGCACTGGCTGCTCGACGACGGGTCGCTGCAGGACGGCGAGCCGTTCCTCGCCGGCACCGCCAAGAAGCCGCGGCTGCACCTGTCCGCCGCGACCGCCGCGGAGCTCGGCGCGACCGAGGGCACGCTCGTCACGGTCTCGTCGGAGCGCGGCAGCGTCACGCTCCCGCTCGTCGTCGCCGACCTCCCCGACCGCGTGGTCTGGGTGCCGATGCGCACACCCGACGCCGCGGTGCGCCGCGACCTGGCGGTCGTCCCCGGCTCGGTCGTGCAGCTCTCGCTCGGGGGGAACGCGTGAACGTGCTGACGGTGCTCGCCCAGGAGGGCGACGACCGCTTCGTGCCGCTGACCAGCTTCGGCAACGAGCCGTTCTGGCTGACGGTCGCCAAGGCGGTCTTCGTCTTCGTGCTGCTCGTCCTCATGACGCTGTTCTCGATCGTCTTCGAGCGCAAGGTCGTCGCCCGCATGCAGCAGCGCAGCGGCCCGAACCGCGTCGGGCCCGGCGGCTGGGGCCAGTCCCTCGCCGACGGCCTGAAGCTCGCGTTCAAGGAGGACATCATCCCGGCGCTGGCCGACCGGCCGGTCTACCTGCTCGCGCCGGTGCTGTCCGCGGTCCCCGCCTTCCTCGCCTTCTCGGTCATCCCGTTCGGGCCGATGGTCTCGATCGCCGGCGAGCAGACCGCGCTGCAGCTGACCGACCTGCCGATCGGCGTCCTCTGGGTGCTCGCCTGCGCGAGCCTCGGCGTCTACGGCATCGTGCTCGCCGGCTGGTCCAGCGGCTCGACCTACCCGCTCCTGGGCGGGCTGCGGTCGGCCGCGCAGGTCATCTCGTACGAGATCGCGATGGCGCTGGCGCTGATCGCCGTCTTCCTCTACGCCGGGTCGCTGTCGACGAGCGAGATCGTCGCCGCGCAGGAGAGCCGCTGGTTCATCCTCACGCTGCCGGTCAGCTTCGTGATCTACGTCATCGCCATCACCGGCGAGACCAACCGCGCGCCGTTCGACCTCCCCGAGGCCGAGAGCGAGCTGGTCGGCGGCTTCCACACCGAGTACACCTCGCTGAAGTTCGCGATGTTCTTCCTGGCGGAGTACATCAACATCGTCACCGTCTCGGCGCTCGCGACGACGTTGTTCCTCGGCGGCTGGCAGCCGATCTGGCCGTTCAGCGAGGTGAGCTGGATGAGCGAGGGCTGGTTCCCGATCATCTGGTTCCTGTCGAAGACGATCGTCTTCATCTTCTTCTTCATCTGGCTGCGCGGCGTGCTGCCGCGCATGCGCTACGACGCGTTCATGCGCTTCGGCTGGAAGGTGCTCGTCCCCGTCGGGCTGCTCTGGATCATGCTCGTCGCGGCGATCCGCACGGCCACCCTCGAGG
>SCTD01000646.1 GCA_004299215.1 Frankiales bacterium
CCATCGCGCAGGCGATGTCGACGTCGGAAGGGGAGGTCATGCGGGCCAGTCTGCCTGGGTCGCCCGCACACTGGTCGGGTGCCGTCGCCCCCCACCCGCATCGCCGGGGTCGACGTGGCGCGCGGGGTCGCCCTGCTCGGCATGGGCGCGGTCCACGTGCTGCCGCTGGAGGACGCGGGCGGCGACCCGACCTGGGTCGAGCACGTCGCCAGCGGCCGGTCCGCGGCGCTGTTCGCCGTGCTCGCCGGGGTCGGGCTCGCGCTGGCGTACGGGCCCCGGCCGAGCCTGCCCCGCGCCGGTGCCGCAGTCGTCGTACGAGCGGCGCTCATCGGCGGCGTCGGACTGCTGCTCGGCCTGCTCGACAGCGGACTGGCGGTGATCCTCGCCTACTACGCGCTCTTCTTCGTGCTCGTGCTCCCCTGGCTGCGGGCCGGTCCGCGCGCCCTCGCCGCCAGCGCGCTCGCGGTCGCGGTGGTGGTGCCGTTCATCAGCCGCGCCGTGCGCGACGACCTGCCGGACCGCGACACCGCCAGCCCCGACCCCGGCGACCTGCTCGAGCCTGTTCAGCTGCTCAGCGAGCTGCTGCTCACCGGCTACTACCCGGCGGCGGTGTGGGCGGCGTACCTGCTCGCCGGGCTCGCCGTGGGCCGGCTCGCGCTGGGATCGCGTCGCACGGCGCTGGGGCTCGTGGTCGTCGGCGCCGCCCTCGCCGCCGGCGCGATGGCGGCGAGCGCGCTGCTGCTCGGGCCGCTGGGCGGGCTGGACCGGCTGCGCGACGTCGCGCGCGTCCCCGAGGGCGAGACGCTGGAGGAGGTCGTGCAGGCCAGCCGCTTCGGCAACGTGCCGACCGACTCGGCGTGGTGGCTCGCGACGGACGCGGCGCACAGCAGCACCCCGCTCGACATGCTGGCGACGACCGGGTCGTCGCTGATGGTCCTCGGCCTGGCGCTGCTCGTGAGCACCCGCCTGGTCGCACCGCTCGCGGCCGCCGGGAGCATGCCGCTCACCCTCTACACGGCGCACGTGCTGGTCGTCGCCACGACCGACACCGACGACCCGACCCGCTACTACCTGACGCAGGTCGTCGTGGCGCTGGTCGCGGCGACGCTGTGGCGGAGGTACCTCGGGCGCGGACCGCTGGAGGCCGCCGTGGCAGCGGCCGTGCGGCCGCTGCGCAGGACCCGCACGTAGGGTCGATCCATGGAATCCGGGCTGCGGCGAGCGCTCGCCCGCGCCCGCGCGGGGAAGGCCCTCGACCTCGCCGAGGCCACCCGGCTGATGGCGGCCCGGGACGACGCGCTCGAGGAGCTGCTCGAGGTCGCCGGCCGGGTCCGCGACGCGGGTCTGGTGGATGCGGGGCGGCCCGGGGTCGTGACGTACTCCCGCAAGGTCTTCGTCCCGCTCACGCGGTTGTGCCGGGACCGCTGCCACTACTGCACCTTCGCCACCGTCCCGGGCCGGCTGCCGGCGCCGTTCCTGTCGGTCGACGAGGTGCTCGACATCGCCCGGGACGGCGCGGCCCTCGGCTGCAAGGAGGCGCTGTTCACCCTCGGTGACCGGCCGGAGGAGCGTTGGCGGCAGGCCCGTGAGTGGCTGGATGAGGCGGGCTACGACAGCACCCTTGCCTACGTCCGGGCCTGCGCCGTCGCGGTTCTGGAGGAGACCGGTCTGCTGCCCCACCTGAACCCGGGTGTCATGAGCTGGGCGGAGCTGCAGCGGCTCAAGCCGGTGGCGCCGTCGATGGGGATGATGCTCGAGACGACGGCTGCGGTGCCGGCGCACGAGGGCAGCCCCGACAAGGACCCGGCCGTGCGGCTGCAGGTCCTGGAGGACGCCGGACGGCACGCGATCCCTTTCACCACAGGCCTTCTCATCGGGATCGGCGAGTCGCTCCAGGACCGGGCGGAGACCGTCTTCGCGATCCGAGCGGCGCACCGCCGGCACGGTCACGTGCAGGAGGTGATCGTCCAGAACTTCCGCGCCAAGGACGACACAGCGATGCGGTCGGCTCCCGACGCCTCGCTGGAGGAGTACCTCGCGGCGATCGCGGTGACGCGCGTGGTGATGGGGCCGCGGATGCGGGTCCAGGCGCCGCCGAACCTGGTCGACCTGGCCGAGACGGCGCTGCTGCTGCGGGCCGGGGTGGACGACTGGGGTGGGGTCAG
>SCTD01000647.1 GCA_004299215.1 Frankiales bacterium
TGCACGAGCACGAGCGGGTGGTCACGCTGCTCACGGGCGCCGGCTGGCGGGTGCTCCCGGTCTCGCACGGCACCACCCTCGCGTCGCTCTGGCCGCTGGCGGGTGGCCGGCTGAGCATGGGGACCTCCGCATGACGGCACCCCGGCACGTCGCTCGCCGGCGCTCACGACGCCCCGGGGACCCCGCATGACTGCGCGGGATCGGCTGGCCGTGGCCGGCGCCGTCGCCGTCGCGCTGGCGGCCGCGGCGCTGTTCCCGGTCTTCGGCGACGCCAGCTGGCTGCTCCGCGTGCTGGGCGCCGTCGTCGCCGTCGTCGGCGCCGCGACGCTGATGCGGCGCGCGGGGGCGCCGCGCGCGCTCGAGCCGCTGGGCGGGCTGCTCGGCCTCGCGGCCTACGTCTGCGTGGTCTTCGCCGGTTCGACCCTGTCCTTCGTCGTCGTGCCGAGCCAGGACACGCTCGCGCTGCTCGGCGACCGGATCGGCGAGGGCCTGCTCGACGTGGAGGAGTACGCCCCACCGGTCCCGGTGGCGCCCGGCCTCGTGCTGCTCGCCGTGCTCGGGGTCGGCGCGATCGCCGTGGTGGTCGACGCGCTCGCCGTCACGGCCCGCCGGCCGGCCCTGGCCGGCCTGCCGCTGCTGCTGCTGTTCGCGGTTCCGGCGGCGGTCCTGCCCGACGGGCTCGGCTGGCTGCCGTTCGCGCTGGGGGCGGCCGGTTGGCTCGGCCTGCTGCTGGCCGACGGCCGCGACGCGGTCTCCCGCTGGGGCGCCCCGCTGCGCTCCGCGGGCCGCGGGCCGGTGACCTCCGACCCGAGCCTCGGCCGGGTGGGCCGGCGCATCGGGGCCGCCGCGCTCGGGGTCGCCATCGTCGTACCTGCCGTGATCCCGGGGCTGGACAACCGGCTGCTGGGCGGCGGCGGGGACGGCGGCGGCTTCGGCGGCGGGTCGCGGACCACCACGACCTACAACCCGATCCTGGAGCTCGGCGGCCAGCTGCGCCGGCCCGAGCCCGGGGTGCTGCTGATGCGCTACCGCACCGACGCGGCGCAGCCCGACTACCTGCGGCTGACGACGCTGGACCTGTTCGACAGCAACGCGGGCTGGTCCAGCTCGCAGCTGCGCGCCGACCTGCAGGACGACGCGGTCCAGGACGGCATCCCCGACCCGCGCGATGCGTCCTTCGCGCCGGTCGAGCAGGTCAGCACCACGATCGACCTGGCGCGCATCGACGGTCCCTGGCTGCCCGCGCCGTTCCCGCCGAGCCGGGTCGACATCGACGGCCCCTGGCTGTGGGAGGACCGCAGCGAGACGATCTTCTCCACCCGGACGTCGCTGCGCGAGATCGACGCGCCCTACACGGTCGAGGCCGGGCGCCGGGCTCCGGACCCGGCGCTGCTGCGGGCCGCGCCCGGCGCGCCGACGGACATCGTCGAGACCTACGGGGTGGAGCCCGAGCTGACCGCGTTCGTGGCGGACCTGCTGGCGCGGGTGGTCGACGGCAAGACCACCGACTACGACCGGGTCGTCGCGATCCAGGACTACCTGCGCAGCCGGGCGAACGGCTTCCGCTACTCCGAGAACGCCGACGTCCCCGGCTTCAACCAGCCGAACGCCCTCGAGCGCTTCCTGCGGGCGAAGCAGGGCTTCTGCGAGCAGTACGCCTCCGCGATGGCGGCGCTGGTCCGCGGGCTCGGCATCCCCGCGCGGGTCGCCGTCGGCTTCACCCCGGGCACCCGCGAGCCGGACGGCGGCTGGCGGGTCACGACCAGCGACGCCCACGCCTGGCCGGAGGTCTTCTTCAGCGGCGCCGGCTGGATCCGCTTCGAGCCGACGCCCCGGGCGGAGCAGGTCACCGTCCCCGGCTACACGCAGCCGCCGGCCGACGTCCCGGAGACCGACGGACCGGACCCCTCCGCGGCACCCGTCCCCTCGGCCACCACCTCCGCAGCACCCGCGAACCCGAACGCCGTCGACCGCGGTGACGACATCGCGGGCGCCGGCGGTGCGGGTCCGGGTGGCCTCAGTCGGGGCGCGCTCGCCACGCTGGTCGGCGGCGGGCTCGCCGTGCTGCTGCTCGTGCTGCCGACCGCCCTCACCTGGCTGCGCCGGCGCCGGCGCTGGTCGGTCCCCGGACCGCTGGTCGCCTGGTCGCAGGTGCGTGACGACGCCGTCGACGTGGGCCACCGGTGGCGACCGGCCGACTCACCCCGGACGGCGGCACGTCATCTCGCCGCGGCGCGACGGCTGCCGGGCACCGTGGTCGAGGCGCTGGACGAGCTGGCCATCGGGGCCGAGCGGGCGCGCTACGCCCGGCCGGACGGCTCGCCGGTCGACGTGGCAGCCCTCGACGAGGCGGTCCGGGTCGTACGGGCGGGCCTGCAGGCCGGGGTCGACCGCCGGCAGCGGTGGATCGCGCGGGTGGCCCCGCCCTCGACCCTGCGCTGGGCCAGTCACGGGCTGGGCGACGCGACCGCGGACGTGCTGGACCGCTTCGACGCGCTGGTGTCCGCCGTCGGCGAGCGGATGCGCCACCCCCGGGAGCTGCTCCGCCGGACGTGAGCCGGCGCCGCGCGGACCCCTGAGGGTCGGACGACCTAGCGGTCGCCGCCGCGCTCGTCCCAGCGGCGCCGCCAGCGCTCCTCGAGCCGCTCCTTCATGCCGCCGCTGCTCGCGGGGCGGGACGGCTTGCCGGGCTTGCTGCGGCCGGTCTTCGGACGGGCGGGTCGCTCGGGCGAGCCGACCGCGTGCAGCTCGGGACCGCTGGGCTGCAGCCGCTTCCAGGCGGTCATCGCCAGCAGCAGGGCGCCGACCATGACGACGAACCCGGTCACGCCGACGACGGTGCTGGCCAGCCCCGAGAAGGCGATCAGCCCGGTCAGCAGGATCGCGAACCCGAGCACCAGGACGAACGCCGCCCGACGCAGCCGCCGGCGCATGTGGGTGCGCAGATCCGTCGACTTCACCGTGGAGGCGAACTTCGGATCCTCCTGGTACAGGGCGCGCTCGATCTGGTCGAGCAGGCGCTGCTCGTGCTCAGAGAGCGGCACGGCGCTCCCTCCCGGAGGACGTCGGGGTCATGGAGTGACGACGATCGGGGTTGACCGGGTCACACGGACAAGGATACGAGTGCAACGCCTTCCCGGAAAGGCGGAACGCAAGGTCGGTCGTTCCCGGTCGGTCGCGCGCACGCACCTACTGTGCCCTTGTCGGCGGATTCCCTCCCGTTCCTGAGGGATCGACGAGGGTTGCCGGCCGAACGGCCCCGGCACCGAACCGGCGGGAGGCGCGGTCGACCGCCTGCTCGGCGTCGCGCCAGCCGTGCTCGCGCTCGCCCAGGGCGAGCTGGTGCGGCGCGCTGCCGGCGTCGGAGATGCCCTCCACCCGCACCCCTACCAGCCGGATCCGGGCCCGCTCGAGGCCGAGCGCGGCGTAGAGCCCGAGGGCGGTGTCGTAGACCACCCGGCCGACGTCGGTGGACTCGGGCAGGGTGCGCGCCCGGGTGATCGTGGTGAAGTCGGCGAAGCGGACCTTGATCGACACGGTCCGGCCGACCTGGCCGGAGGCGCGCAGCCGCGCAGCGGTGCGCTCCGACAGCCGGAGCAGCTCGCGGTGCACGACGGCCGGGTCGTCGACGTCGGTGCCGAAGGTGTTCTCGGCGCCGATGCTCTTGTCCGGCTCGTGCGCGACGACCACGCGCTCGTCGCGCCCCCACGCGAGCGCGGCCAGGTGCCTGCCGGACGCCGGTCCGAGCGCGCGCTCCAGCGTCGACAACGGGGTGTGCGCGATGTCCCCCACGGTGTGCAGCCCGAGCCCCCGCAGCACCGACTCGGTCTTCTCCCCCACCCCCCACAGCGCGCCGACCGGCAGCGGGTGCAGGAAGGCGACCACCTCGCCGGCCGGGACGACCAGCAGCCCGTCGGGCTTGCACCGGGCGGAGGCGAGCTTCGCCACGAACTTGGTGGTGGCCACCCCGACCGAGCAGGTGATGCCCTGCTCGTCCTCGACGGTGGCCCGGATCCACTCGCCGATCTGCCGCGGCCCGCCCATCCGCCGCGCCGCGCCGCGCACGTCGAGGAACGCCTCGTCGAGCGAGATCGGCTCGACCAGCGGGGTCACCGAGCGGAAGACCTCCATGACGCCGTGCGACGCGCGGGAGTACGCCTCGTGGTCCGGCGCGACGACGACGGCCTGCGGGCAGAGCCGCCGGGCCCGCATCATCGGCATCGCGCTGTGGACGCCGTGGACGCGCGCTTCGTACGTCGCGCTCAGGACCACGCCGCGCGTCCCGCCGCCGCCGACGATCACCGGTCGGCCCCGCAGCTCGGGGCGGGTCAGCAGGGAGACGCTGGCGTAGAAGGCGTCCATGTCGACGTGCAGCACGGTGCACCCGGAGTCGTCGCCGGGCGGGCCGGTCGGCGGGCCGATCGGGGGGACGTTGCCCCTGCTCATGGCCGGGTCCCCGGGGTCTCAGCGACGCAGGGCCAGCACGTGCAGCTGGGTCGCGATGTCCCGGAAGGGCAGCCGGTCCGACAGCGCCCGCTCGAGCGCGAGCAGCGCGGCGGCGGCGCCGGGCTCGGCGTCCAGCACGGCGCCGGGCACGAGGTCGCTGACGACCCGCACCCCGTGCAGCTGCTCGACGTGCAGACCCGCCCCGCTGACGAGCTCGCGCAGGGCGTCGGCGGAGAAGCGGCGGCGCATGCCGTCGCCGGGCCCCCAGCGACCGGCCGGGTCGGTGAGGGCGTGCGCCGACTCGTCCGGGTGACCGGCGAGCGCGCGGGCGAGGACGGCGGCCGCGCGGTTCGCGGCGAGCAGGCTGAGCCGGCCGCCCTGGCGGAGCACCCCGACGCTGCCGGCGAGCGCCTCGGCCGGGTCGTCGACGAGCTCGAGCACGCTGTGGCACAGCAGCAGGTCGGCGCTGCCGGCGGCGACCATCCCGGGGAGCTCGGTGAGGTCGCCCTGCAGACCCGTGACCCGGTCCCCCAGGCCGCGCTCGGCCGCGCGGCGCTGCAGAGCTGCGAGGGAGTCCGGGCTGGGGTCGACGACGGTGACCCGGTGACCGGCCGCCGCCAGCGGCACGGCGAAGCCGCCGGTGCCCCCGCCGGCGTCGACGACGTGCAGGTCGGGACCGGCCTCGGCGAGCGCGGCGGACAGCACCTCCCAGACCACGGCGGTCCGGGCCGAGCCGGCGGGCCCGCGTGAGTCGTGCGGCACGGCTCGTCCCTTCCGGGCGCGGTCGGGGTGGACGCGCTCGCGGCAGAGCCTAGTGACGCCGCCAGGGACCGGGCAGGCTCGACTTGCCGAGCCGCCGCAGCTCGACAAGGGAGCGGGCGGCCGCCACCGGCTCCGGCCGGGTCATGACCGGGGCGACCGCGCCGGTCCAGTACGACGTGGCGCCGAGCGCACCGGCCCAGCCGAAGGAGAAGTGCACGTGGTCGGTGTGCGGGCTGGCGCCGGAGTAGGGCTGCCAGCCCTTGGCCGCCTGGTAGCTCTTCCAGACCTTGGAGTCCCAGATGACGTACATGACGCCGAGCCGGCGGGCCATCGCCGCCGGGTTCCCGCGCGCGTCCGGGGCGAGCAGCCAGGTCAGCAGGTCGTCGACGGCCCGCACGTCGTCGGGGTTCTGGGTGGTGACGCGCCAGTCCCAGGCGCGGCCCTCCTTGTGCTCGCTGAC
>SCTD01000648.1 GCA_004299215.1 Frankiales bacterium
CGGTCAGCGGCTCTCGCGCTCGATGCTCCGCTCGCGCGTCTCCGCGTCGGGGTACGGGTTGTCGCCGCCCTCGCTGACCAGCTCCTCGAACACCTGGCGGAAGTGCAGCATGCCCTGGCGGACCTGCTCGGTGTCCGCGCTGCCGACGGTGTTGGCCTGCTCGATGGCGTGGCCGGCCCGGAAGCCGTCCAGCACCTGCGCGTGCTCGACCGACAGCATGTCCTCCTGCGTGCGCAGGTCGTCGGTCGGGAAGCCGCGCTCGGCGAGCAGGCGGGTGATCAGCGCGTCGGCCTCGGACAGCGCCAGCACGGGCGAGTCGACGAAGCGGCTCTGCACCCCGTCCCACGCGGTGAGGTAGCGCTGCCGGCTCGCCGCCGACAGCGGCCGGATCTCCAGCGCGTCGTGGCGCTCCTTGCGCTCGAGCAGCTCGCGCTCGGCAGCGCGCCGCTCGCCGGCGCTCTCGACGGTGCGGTCGTACTCCTGCCCGAAGGTGCCGCGCAGCTGCTCGCGCTGCCGGCGGCGCCTGGCGAACGCGACCAGGGCGGCGACCAGCGCCAGCACGACGGCGACGGCGACGACGAGGACGACGATCTCGGTGGTGGTCATGGGGGCTCCTTCGATCGCGGTGGGCTCCTCCCCGGTGTTCCCCGCCCGCTCCGCCTCGCACCCGCCGCAGCGTGATGGCAGCGTGATGGGAGCGTGACGCTGCGTAGGGATCACCGGTGCGGGTACCTGCTCTGCATGACCGTGACACCCGAGTCCGCGACCGCGGCGGACACCGCTGACGACGTCGACGTCGTCCTCGAGACGGTCGTCGTCCTCGCCCGGCTGCGCAGCGACGCAGCGGACGAGGCGGCCGCGGTCGCGGACGTGCGGCAGCGGCTCTACCCGGTGCGGGGGCTGTTCGACGACATCGTCGTGGAGCGGCGCGAGGACGAGGGCTACTTCTGGGTCGTCGCGCGGTTCGTCACGGTCAGCACCGATGTCCACACCGCGGTCGTCGGGGTCACCGAGACGCTCCGCGAGGCGGGCGTCACGGCCGACGAGGTGTGGGCCGCAGGCTAGGCCCGCACGCGGTACCAGTTCGGCGAGGTGTTCGGCGGCGGGTCGAAGCGTGCCTTCAGCACCACCAGGTTCGGCGCTCCGGACGCGATGCCCTCGGCCACCGCCGCGGTCAGCCCGTCCACGGTGACCTCGCGGGCCGGGACGCGGAAAGCCGCTGCCAGGGCGACGAAGTCGGGTGGCTCGAGCTCGGTGCCGACCGGCTCCTCACCGTCCTTGACGAAGTCGTAGCGCAGCATCCCGTAGCCGCCGTCGTCGACGAGGACGACCGTGACCGGGAGCCGCTCCTGCGCCGCGGTCGCGAGGTCCCCGCAGCCGAACAGGAACCCGCCGTCCCCCACGAGGGCGACCGTCGGGCGACCGGACAGGGCCGCGCCGAGCGAGGCCGGGAACCCGAAGCCGAGGGTGCCCCAGCCGACCGGGTAGGCGAGCCCGCGTGGCTGCGCGACCCGGCCGAAGCCGCCGTACCAGTAGCCGGCGACGCACATGTCGGCGACGACGACGGCGTCCTCGGGCAGACCCGCCTCGAGCGCGTCGAGGAAGGCGGTCGCCGGCCCGGCGTAGCCCTCCCGACCGGAGGGCCGCACGAACCACGGCTCGCGGTCGCGCGGCGGCAGCGCTGCGAGCAGGTGCGGCAGCGCCGACGCCACGTCCTCCTGCAGCCAGACGTCGGGGTCGATGTTGGCCGGGCGCCTGAGGTCGACGTCGACCAGCGTGGGTGGCCGCGGCTGGCGGAAGCCCTGGGTGTTCATGGCGTCCAGGTCGCTGCCGAGCACGACGACGCAGTCGGCGGCGTCCCAGAGCGCGCCGGCGGGCTCGACGTGCGGTGGCAGCGGGACCAGGTGCGGGGAGTCGGGAGGCAGCAGACCGCGACCGCCGTACGACGTGAGCACCGGAGCGCCGAGCGCGCGAGCCAGCCGCTCGACCAGGGCGCCGGCACCGGCCGACGTCGCTCCCCCGCCGGCCCAGACCAGCGGGCGCTGCGCGGCGAGCAGCGCCTCCACGGCCCGGTCGTGCGGTCCGGCCGGCGCGTCGGCCCGCGGGGGGGTCGACGGGTCGGTCGGCGCCGGAGCCGGCTCCGCCGTCGGCGCGGACAGCAGGTCGGTGGGGATCTCCAGGTAGACGGGCCGGCGCGGGTGCTCCATCGCCAGCTGGCCGGCGCGGACGACGTCGTCGTACAGCGCGTCGACGGACGTCACGTGCACCTGCGCCTTGGTGACCGGCCGGAAGAAGCCGGCCTGGTCGACGGTCTCGTGCAGCACTCCGCGGTAGGCGCCCGCGCGGCGGAGCGTCGTCGGGATGTCGGTCGCGATGACGAGCAGCGGCGAGTGGCAGGCCCACGCCTCGCCGGTCGCGGTCACGACGTTGGAGGCGCCCGGTCCGGTCGTGGTGACGGCGACACCGAGCCGGCCGGTGGCGCGGGCGTAGCCGTCCGCGGCGTAGCCCGCGGTCTGCTCGTGCCGGACGCCGACGAGCCGCACCCCGGCTCCTGAGCTGGAAACACGGCCGAAGGCCTTCCAGGCAGCCAGGTTGTGCACCCCCGGCAGCCCGAAGGCCACCTCGACGCCGAGCGCTCGCAGCGCCGCGACCAGCGCGTCACCCCCTGTCGCCACCGCTGACCTCCTGGATCTGCTCGTCGGACAGGCCGAGGGCGGAGAGCACCTCGGCGGTGTGCTGGCCCAGCAGCGGCGGGGCCCGTCGTACGGCCGGGCGTCTGCCGTCCAGGCGCATCGGCGAGCCGACGACACGGACCGGCCCGGCCGGGTGGGCGACCTGCTGCAGCTGGCCGTTGGCCACCATCTGCGGGTCGTCGGGCAGCGAGCCGAGGTCCTGCACGACCGCGCAGGGGACGCCTGCCCGGTCGAGCACCACTGCCCACTCCCCCGCCGTCCGCTGCGAGAACACCTGCGCCATCGCTGATCTCAGCCCGTCACGGTCGGCAACGCGACCGGCGTTCGTGCGCCACCGGTGCGGCGTCGCGAGCCCCACGGCGGCTGCCAGGGCGGCGAACTGCGCGTCGTTGCCCGCTCCCACGACCAGTGGTCGGTCGGCGCAGGGAACCGGGCCGTACGGCGCGATGTTCGGGTGGTCGTTGCCGGCGAAGGTCGGGACCACGCCGCCGGCGAGCGCGTTGGAGGCCTGGTTCACCAGCAGCGACACGGCCGACTCCAGCAGGCCGACCTCGACGCGCAGCGGCCGCCGTGCGACGAGCCCGGCCAGCGCGCCGACGGCGGCGTAGAGCCCGGTGACGACGTCGGCGACCGCGACCCCGACCTTGGTCGGCTCGGTGGTGCCCGTGACCGACATCAGCCCGCTGCGCGCCTGCGCCATCACGTCGTAGCCCGGCTGCCCGCCGGCCGGGCCGTCACCGCCCGCCCCGCGCACGGACACCCACACCGCCTCGGAGCTCGCGCGCAGCGGCTCGAGGCCGAGCGATGCCAGGTGGCGCGGCAGGAAGTTCTCGACCACCACGTCGGCGCTCTGCACGAGCCGCGCGACCACGGCACGGCCGGATCCCGTCGTCAGGTCGAGCGCGATCGAGCGCCGGTCGCGGTTGACGGAGAAGAAGTACGCCGCGTCGTCCCCGTGGAAGGGCGGTCCCCAGCGCCGGGTGTCGTCGCCCAGCCCGGGCCGCTCCACCTTGAGCACGTCCGCACCGAGGTCGGCCAGCACCATGCAGCAGTACGGACCGGCGAGCACCCGGGACAGGTCCAGCACCCGGGTCCCCCCGAGCGGGCCGGGCGCCGGTGGCTCGCCCGGCCAGCCCGGGCCGGCGTCGAGCGTCGCCACGATGTCGTCGTCCACGTGACGACCCTTGCACGGTCGTCGTCGCCGACGAGCAGGCGACACACGTCGCGCGTCGTGGCACCGTGGCGACGTGGCCCTGCACATCACCGGCGCGCCGGGGCAGTCCGAGCTCCTCGACCTGCCCTGGGACGTGCCGGTCGAGCAGTGGTCGGCGCAGTGGCTGGTCGGGCTGCCGCGCGGGGTGTCCCGGCACGTCGTCCGCTTCGTGCGGGTGAACGACGAGGTCTACGCGGTGAAGGAGATCGGCCGCCACGTCGCGAGGCGGGAGTACGAGGTGCTGCGCTCGATGGAGCGCGCGCGGGTTCCGGCGGTGCAGGCCGTCGGCATCGTGGACGGCCGGGTCGCACCGGACGGCACGGCCTTGGAGACAGCGCTCGTGACCCGGCACCTGCAGTTCTCCCTGCCCTACCGGGCGCTGTTCTCCGGGACGCTGCGACCCGAGACCGCGGACCGGCTGCTGGACGCCCTGGCGGTGCTGCTCGTGAGGCTGCACCTCGCGGGCTTCCACTGGGGCGACTGCTCGCTCTCGAACACGCTGTTCCGTCGCGACGCCGGCTCCTTCGCCGCCTACCTCGTCGACGCGGAGACGGCCGAGCAGCAGGTCCGGCTCAGCGACGGGCAGCGCACGTACGACCTCGACCTCGCCCGCACCAACATCATCGGCGAGCTGATGGACCTGCAGGCCGGCGGGCTGATGGACGAGACCACCGATGCCGTGCGCATCGGCGACACGCTCGTCGGCCGGTACACGCAGCTGTGGGCGATGCTGACCGAGCCGGACGTCTTCCGCAGGGGCGAGCGCTTCCGCGTCGACACCCGCATCCGGAACCTGAACGAGCTGGGCTTCGACGTGGCCGAGCTCGAGATCGACACCGGTCTGGAGGGCGACCGGGTCCTCGTGCAGCCCAAGGTCGTCGACGCCGGACACCACGCTCGACGGCTGCTGCGCCTG
>SCTD01000649.1 GCA_004299215.1 Frankiales bacterium
CTCGTCCGGCGGAAGCCGGAGGAGGTGGTCGGGCTCGGCGTCGGGGCGGACAGCGCGATGCTGCAGCGCAAGGCCGACGTCGTCGCCGCAGCGCTGGCGCGGTGGGAGCGGGCCGGCGCCGACGACACCACCGCGGGGCTCCTCACCGCCCTCGGCGGTCCCGACGTCGCGGTGCTCACCGGCGTGGTGCTGGGGGCCGCGCGGGCCGGTGCCGTGGTCGTGCTGGACGGCCTGGCCACCAGCGTCGCAGCGCTGCTCGCCGTGCGGGCCGAGCCGGCTGTCGCGGCGCACCTCGTCGCGGGTCAGCGCAGCCGCGAGAAGGCGCACGCCGCCGTCCTGCAGCGACTGGGGCTCGAGCCCCTGCTCGACCTGCGACTGCGCGCGGGCGAGGGCGTCGGGGCCGTGCTGGCCGCCCAGCTGCTGCTGACCGGGCTGCGGACTCGTGCCGAGGCGGCGCGCACGGCGGACGTCACCCGGTGACCGGTGCGCGGTCCTTGACGCCGGTCGCGGTCAGCCGGTTGACTGCCGTCGCCATCGCGACGTCGCGAAGGAACCCGGTGCGATTCCGGGACGGTCCCGCCACTGTGACCGGGGAGCGAACCTCCACACTCGACCACTGCCCGAGCGGGTGGGAAGGTCGGAGGCCAGCGTCGATCCGGGAGTCAGGACACTTCAGACGTCGCACACCTTGAGATGGGGCGGAGAACCCCTGAGGGAGCGACATGACGACGCCATCCAGCACCACCACGACCGCCCTGCCCGCCGCCGGCGCCTACGCCGGCCTCGCCGCAGCGGTGCTCCTCGCCTTCGGCCTGCTCTTCGCCGTCGCGTTCGACCAGGGCCAGCTCGCCCAGCTCGCGCAGGCGGCGGCGGGTGACTCGACCGTGCACGAGGTGTTCCACGACGCGCGGCACATGCTCGGCTTCCCCTGCCACTGAGCGGCCGACCGCCATGCGCACCGTGCTGCTGCGCGGGGCACTTGCCGGCGCCTCTGCCGGCCTGCTGACCTCGCTGTTCCACCTGCTGCTCACCGAGCCGGTCCTGGACCGGGCCATCGCCCTGGAGGGAGCCGGTGACGGTCCGGTCTCCCGCGAGACCCAGAAGTACCTGGGGGGACCCGCCGGGCTCGTCCTGTTCGGCATCGCCGTCGGGCTGCTGTTCGCCCTGACCTACCGCGTCCTGCCGTCGACGGCGACGGCCTGGCGGAAGGCCGTCGGCCTGGCGCTCGGGTCGTGGCTGGTCATCGCGCTGATCCCGCAGCTGCGCTACCCGGCGAACCCGCCGGGCGTCGGCGATCCCGACAGCATCACCACGCGCACGTCGTCGTACCTGCTCACGTACGCCCTCGGCCTGGTCGTCGTCTGCGGCGGCTACGCGGCGCTGCGCGCGCTGCACCGGCGGGGCTGGTCCGAGCCGGCGCGGCAGGTGCTCGTCGTCGCGGGCGCTCTGGTCGTCGTGGGCGTGGCGTACGCGCTGCTGCCCGACAGCGGCGACGCCGTCGAGGCGCCCGCGACCGTCGTGTGGGACTTCCGCATCCGCACGCTGGCCGGTCTGACGCTGTTCTTCGCCGCCCTCGGTGCGGCCTTCGGAGGTCTCACGCTCAGGAGCGAGCGCCGCCGCCCTCGCACCGATGCTGACGAGCGCGTGCCGGTGCTGCGCTGACCCTGCGGCTGCTGCTGGTCCGGCACGCCGGGACCGCCGTCACCCGCACGCCGGTCGTGCCCGCCGACGAGGACGCCACCGGCGCGCTGGACGACCTCTCCACCTGGCTCGGCAGGTCCGGAGAGGTCGTCACCTCCCCGGCCCGTCGCTGCCGGCGACCGAGCGCCGAGGTCGAGCCGCTGCTGCGGCCGTGGGATCTCGGCGCGTGGACCGGCCGTCCGCTGGCCGAGCTCGACCTGGCGGCCTGGCGCGGCGACCCGGGCTACGACGCCCACGGCGGTGAGTCCCTGCTCGTCCTGCTGGCTCGCGTGCGTCACCTGCTCGACCAGTGGCACGACCGGCAGGGCCGGCTGGTCGCGGTCACCCACGCCGCGGTCATCAAGGCCGCCGTCGTGAACGTGCTTCGCGCGCCACCGTCCGCGATCTGGGACCTCGACGTCCATCCCGGCTCGGCCACCGAGCTGCACGTCGGTCCACGGGGGTGGCGTGCTGTGCGCGTCAACGCGACCGTCGTGCCCTGAGCCCCGACGGCGAGCGCCGGGTGCCATGCAGTCGACGCTGCGGGCACCGCCGTCCCTGTGCTCATCCGCAGGCCGCCCCGTGCATCTGCGGGCAGGGGTGACACCGAATCGGATCTCCAGGTACCGAGATGGGGGCCCGGCGGTATCACGTCGCGCTCGTGTTGCTCGGTAATGCCACTGGTCCGGCGCAGGGTTGACGGGGGTTCGACCTGGGAGGACGGCGGGGGCTGCCCGCGTCGGCGCGATGTTCGATTCAGCACGTCTCCTGATTGCTGCAGGTGACGTGTCGCGGAGGGGGACCGCCGATGAGCCTGCAACGAACCGGCCGGATCTTCGGCTGGCTGTTTCTCGCCACGTTCGTCACAAGCATCCCGGCGCGCCTGCTGTTCATCGACGGGGCCGGCGCGAGCTGGACGGACATGCGCTTCGAACCGGAAGACGCCTCCTCGACGAGCCTGAAGTGGGCCGCGCTGCTGGAGTTCGGTCTGATCGTCACGCAGCTGGGCACGGCCCTGGTGCTGTACCCGGTCGCGCGCAGGTGGAGGCACACGGTCGCGATCAGCTACGTCGGCGCTCGGACGATGGAGTCCGTCTTCGCCGCGATCGGCCTCATCAGCATGATGTCGCTGGTGTCGGTCATCAGCACCCTGGACGGGGCCAGCGGCGGCGAGGCGGTTGCGCTGCAGGTCCAGGGCGACTCCTTGGCGTACACCTACCAGTGGGCGTTCCAGTGGGGGCCCGGGCTCGTCGCGGGCATCGGCAACGGGCTCCTGCTCGGGTACCTCATGTACACGACCGGCCTCGTGCCCCGCCGGCTGGCGCTCCTGGGCCTGGTCGGCGGATCGCTCCTCATCGTGTCGTTCCTGCTGATCCTCGCGGGCGTCTACAAGAACGGCGAGGGGCCCTCGGCCCTGCTGACGCTTCCCGAGGCCACGTGGGAGCTGGCTCTGGGCGTCTACTGCGCCGCGAAGGGCTTCCGACGCCCTGACGCGCCGGTTCCCCAGGTCCGTCACCCGGAGGCGGTGCCGACCGGCTGAGCGCCGACGGGCCCAGCCGCCGGCGCTGCTCGCCGACCCGGAGATCCTGCTGCTCGACGAGCCGACGTCGTCGTCATCGGGCGCTGCCGGCTCATAGCCGACATGCCCATGGCCGACCTCATCGGCCCGCTTCACCGGGGTCCTGACCCTGTCAGGGCGCCGCACGCCGTAGCCGATCAGCCATGCGAGTGACTGCGCCGGGGCGGTGTCGGACGTGCGCCCGTGGGAGTGCGGCCTCCGCACTCCTCCATCACGATCACCGCGGACTCCCAGATCTCGGTGCTGCCCGAAACCGCCCGCGCAGCAGCCGAAGCAGCCGTCGCGATCGTGCCGCGGAATCCCCGCGAGGACCGTCCGGCGACGTCCCGTCCGGCCGCTCCGGTCCCACCTCGGCCCCACCAGAGCCGGAAGACGACTCTGGACCTTCTCCGCGGGGGAGAAAGCCCAGGTCACGCCGGGTGCGCCGCCAGGGACTCGAACCCCGAACCCGCGGATTAAGAGAGCCAGATTCTTGGTGTCAGATGGTGATGTTCGGTCACGAAGACGCCGAATTGAGCGTGGAGCCTGGGGTTCCGGGTCCGGCTGGGGGGGCCGAGTACGCATGATGCGGTTCGCTCCGGTCCCACCCCGGTCCCACCACAGGCGTCTCAGGACCTCGACTGATTTCACTGACTGATCGCTGCTGGCTCCTGGTCAGGACACGGGATCAGCAAGCAGTCGCAGCCCGTCCCAGGCCACTGTCAGCAGGTGCTCGACGACCGTTTCGAGCGCGACGTCCGGGT
>SCTD01000063.1 GCA_004299215.1 Frankiales bacterium
CCGGCCGACGTAGCCGAGCCCCTTGCCGAGATCGCCGAGCCCGGCGGCCGCCGCGTCCACCTGGTGCAGCTCGATGAGGCTGTCCACCGCGCGGAGGCCGAGCTCCCGAGCCTGCGAGGCGGAGACCGAGAGACCCGACGGCAGCTTCCCCCGCAGGATCGTCCCCTCGACCCGCTCCATCACGTAGAAGTCCGCCCCGAGCACCGCCGGGTCGTCGCAGAAGGCCACCATCGCCGGGACGTACGGGTAGACGGGCCCGAGCGCGGCCTGCACCCGGTGCTCGCGTCGCATGTCGTGCGCCGACGCGGCCTTCTGCCCGGCCGGGGGCCGGCGCAGCACGAGGTCCCGCGACGGGTAGCGCAGCAGGTAGGTGAGGTTCGAGGCGCCGCCGCCGAACTGCTTCACGGCAGGAGGCGCGTCCCCGAGCCCCTCGACCCGGTGCGACAGCCAGTCGTGCAGCGCCGCGACGTCGAAGGCGTCCTCGTCGCGCAGGTCGCGGGGCTCGTCGGTGAAGGCGGCGGCGGAGGTGGTCACCCCGTCGATCCTGCCGGACCGGTGCTCGTGCGCGACCGGCAGGTCGTCGGGCAGGATGCCGGGGTGGACGCCGTCGACACCGCCCTGCTGTTCGGCTACGTGCTGGTCGTGCCCTTCACGGTCGTCGTGCCCGGCTGGCTGCGGCTGTGGCGCCGCCGGGAGGTGGAGCTGCTCGCGACGGTGCTGGTCGGCCTGGTCGTCGTCGCCGGCGCGTGGCTCGCCCGCGGGAGTGCACCCGTCGCAGCCGTCCACGCCGCCGCCCTCGTCGGTCTGACGGTCGCGTGGGTGAGGGCAGGGAGGCGTCAGGCCGGGACGACCGCGCAGGCCTCCGTGCTGTAGCCCTGGGACACCAGGCCCAGCGCGCCGTTGAAGCGGGACCTCTCGTTCTCCAGCGCGATCATCATGGCCAGCTCGACGACCGCCTTCTCGCCCAGCGCAGAGACGAGTGCTGCGACGAGCTCGTCCGTCACCTCGAGAGGCGTACGGGACGCAGCCTCGGCGTACTCCAGGCACAGTCGCTGATCGGTCGTGTAGGCCGAGCTGTCGCGCCACCGGTGCAGGTCGCGCAGCTGCTCCGCCGTGACGCCCTCGTCCTTCGACAGGAACGACCCGAAGTCGATGCACCACGGGCAGCCGATCACCTGGGCCGCGCGAAGGACCGCCAGGCTCTTGCAGGTCCGGTCGAGCGCCTTCCACCGGGCCACTGCGGACTCATGCCGGATCGTCGCCAGCAGCACGCCGCGGTGGTGCGCCCAGACCGTGAGCGGCTCCGGCACCTTGCCGAAGCGCCGGCGCGCGACGGCGTAGGCGATGCGGGCCAGCGGCCCGGGGGAGTCGACGGTGGCGATGCGCGGCATGGCAGGACCTCTCACGAGAAGCAGTGACACCCCTACGACGAGGCAGCCCTCAGATGTGTGACAGCTTCGCGGGGTTGGCCACGATCTGCAGCCCCGTCACGCGCTCGCC
>SCTD01000650.1 GCA_004299215.1 Frankiales bacterium
CCCGGGCAGCCGCGGGCGGGATGGTCGCCCCGGGCGTCCGGATGCTGGACATCGACCCGGTCACCTTCGACCGCGCCTACAACCGCGTCGCCAACTCGACCCTGTGGTTCGTCGCGCACCTGCTCTACGACACCTCCAACACCCCCGTCTTCGACGCGCGCAGCCGGCGGGAGTGGGCGGCCTACCGCGAGTACGACGACGCGTTCGCGGCCGCTCTCGCCGAGGAGGCAGCGCCCGGGGCGACGGTCCTGGTGCAGGACTACCACCTGGCGCTGACCCCGAGGCAGCTGCGCGAGCGGCGCCCCGACCTGCGGATCAGCCACTTCAGCCACACGCCGTGGGCGCCGCCGGAGTACTTCTGCGTGCTCCCCGAGGACGTCGCCGCCGAGGTCCTGCTGGGGATGCTCGGCGCCGACGCGGTCGGCTTCCACTCGCGCCGGTGGGCGGACGCCTTCGCCCGCTGCTGCGTCGCCGTTCTCGGCGCGACCTACGACGGGCGCTCGGTCGTGCACGAGGGTCGTACGACGGTCGTCTCGGTCAACCCGCTCGGGGTCGACGCCGCCGAGCTGCGCCGACGGGCCTCCGCGCACGACGTGCAGTCCCGCCTGCCCGGCCTGCGGGACGTCGTCGGGGACCGGCAGCTCATCCTGCGGGTGGACCGGACCGAGCTGAGCAAGAACATCGTCCGCGGGCTGGAGGCCTACCGCGAGCTGCTCCGCGGCCGGCCGCAGTGGCGCGAGCGGGTCGTGCACATCGCCCTCGCCTATCCCTCCCGGCACGACCTGCCGGAGTACCGCGCCTACACCGGCGCCGTGCAGCGCGTCGCCCGCGAGGTGAACGAGGAGTTCGCGACAGAGGGCTGGCTCCCCGTGCACCTCGAGGTGCGGGACGACTACCCCCGGTCGCTCGCGGCGTACGGCCTGGCGGACGTGCTGCTGGTCAACCCGCTCCGCGACGGGATGAACCTGGTGGCCAAGGAGGGGCCGGTGCTCTCCGACCGGGGGCTGTCCCTGGTGCTGTCGCGGCAGGCAGGGGCCGCCGACGAGCTCGGGGGGCACGCGCACCTGGTCAACCCGTTCGACGTCGGGCAGACCGCCGAGGCGCTGCACGCCGCGCTGTCCGAGTCGGCCGAGTCGCGACGGCGCGGCACCGCGGCGCTCGCCGAGGCCGCCACGGCGCTGCCCCCCTCCTCCTGGCTCGCCGCCCAGCTCGCCAGCCTCGCGGACTGATCGCCGTACGCTCCGCGACGTGCTGACCCTCACTGCGCTGCTGCGCGGCTCGGCGCGCTACGACCGGCACGGCATCGTGCGCCTGCCGCTGCAGGCGCTGGCCGGTCTCGGCGTGCAGGACGGCAGCGTGGTGCTGCTGCGCGGCCGGCGCGTCACCGGGGCGCTCGCCGTCGTGGCGCCGCTCGCCTGCCCGCCCGGGACCGCGCTCTGCGACGAGCTGCTGCTGTCGAACCTCGGCCTGCGCGACGGCGACACCGTGATGGTCGAGCCGGCCCCTCGGACGGAGGCCCGACGGATCACCGTGACCGGTGACGACGACGTCGCCCGGACCGTCGACCCGGCGGTGCTGCGGACCGCGCTGCTCGGCAAGGTGGTCACGGCGGGCGACCAGGTCTCGCTGCGACCGAGCGACCTCGCGCCACCGGCCGACTTCGCCCGGCTGCGGAGCAGCCTCACGGCCTGGCTCGGCGCCGGCTGGCCGACCCGGATCCTGCACGTCGCCGACGTGGAGCCGGCCGGACCGGCCCTCGTCACCATGGGCACGGTCGTCGGCTGGCAGGGCGGCACGACGACGACCGGCGAGCCGACCCCGGCACCCGCACCGTCGCTCGCCTCGAACCCCGCACCACCGACACTGGCCGAGCTGCCGGGGCTGGAGAGCCAGGCCGCCTCGCTGCGCGAGTGGCTCGACCTCGGCTTCCACCACCGCGAGCTGCTGGCCCGCCTCGGCACCTCGCCCGGCATGGGCGTCCTGGTGACGGGTGCGAGCGGCTCGGGCAAGGCGTCCCTCGTCGAGGCGGTGGCGCACGCCGTCGGTGCCCGGTTCACGCAGCTCTGGGCGCCGACCCTCGCCGCGACCGACACCACGGCCGCGGCCCAGCAGCTGGTCGACGTGCTGGCCCGCGCGACCCGGGAGTCGCCCGCGGTCGTGCTGCTGGTCGACGTGGAGGCGATCGCCCCGCGGGAGGGCGCCGGGCCCTTGCTCCCCGTGCTGCTCAAGGCCATCCGCGACGTGGTGAAGGACGGCCGCGCGGCCGTGGTGTGCACGACGTCGCACCCTGAGCGGGTCGCGCCGGCGCTGCGCCAGCCCGGGACGCTGGACCACGAGCTCGCGATCCCGCTGCCCGACCGCCCGCAGCGGCTGCGCATGCTCGAGGTCAGCACCCGCTCCGTGCCGCTCGCCGACGACGTCTCGCTCGACGAGATCGCCGGCAGGACACCCGGTTTCGTCGCAGCTGACGTCAGATCACTGGTACGGGAGGCCGCCCTGCGCGCGGCGGCCCGCCAGCGCGGCGACGACGCGCCCACGCTCGCGGCCGAGGACTTCGCCGCGGCGCTGGAGGTCGTGCAGGCGAGCTCCATGGAGGGCGCCTCGCTCGAGCTCGACTCCCTGACGCTCGACGACGTCGGCGACATGGTGGAGGTGAAGGCGGCGCTGACGGAGGCCGTGCTGTGGCCGCTCGACTACCCCGACACGTTCTCCCGGCTCGGGGTCGCGCCACCGCGTGGCCTGCTGCTCTACGGCCCGCCCGGCTGCGGGAAGACCTTCCTGGTCAAGGCGATCGCCGGCTCCGGGCAGGCCAACGTGCTGTCGGTGAAGGGCGCCGAGGTGCTGTCGAAGTGGGTCGGCGAGAGCGAGCGCGCCGTCCGCGAGCTCTTCCGGCGGGCCCGCGAGTCGGCGCCGTCCATCGTCTTCCTCGACGAGGTGGACGCCCTCGCGCCCGTGCGCGGCCAGTCGACCGACGGCGGCACCACCGACCGGGTCGTCGCCGCTCTGCTCACCGAGCTCGACGGGGTCGAGTCGCTCCGGGACGTCGTGGTCATCGGTGCGACGAACCGGCCGGACCTGGTCGACCCCGCCCTACTGCGCCCGGGCCGGCTCGAGCGGCTCGTCTACGCGCCCCCGCCGGACGCCGAGGCCCGCGGTCTGATCCTCAAGGCGGCGGCCAAGACGGTGCCGCTCGCCCCCGACGTGGACCTGGTCGAGATCGGCCGCCGCACCGAGGGCTACTCCGCAGCGGACTGCGCCGCGCTGATCCGGGAGGCCGCGCTCACTGCCATGCGCGAGTCGATGTCGGCGACCACCGTCACCCTCGCGCACGTCGACGCGGCGCTGACGGTCGTGCGCCCTTCCCTCGACCCGGCCCAGGTGGCCGCCCTGGCCGCCTACGCCGAGAACCGCGCCAGCCGCTGAGTCCCAGCGCCTGAGTCACAGGAGGGTACGGAGCAGCTGCACGACGCCGGCCGGTCCGTCGACGACGACGTCGGCACGGGCGCGGAGCCGTGGCGGACCCTCGTCGCTGCCGCTGCAGACGGTCACACCGGGCACGCCCTGCGCCCGCAGGCCGTCCACCACGTCGAAGGCCGGCAGGTCCCCCACGTCGTCGCCGGCCACCAGGACCGCGGAGGGCAGCGGGTCGCACAGCGAGAGCAGCGCGCCGCCCTTGTCGTAGCCCGGCGGGCGCAGCTCGAGCACCAGCCGACCGGGGTGCACCTCCAGCCCGGAGTCGGCGGCGACCGCCGCCACGTGCGGAGCGAGCCGGCCCAGGGCGCCGACCGGGTCGGGTGCCCGGCGGGTGTGCACCACCAGCGCGATGCCCTTGTCCTCGAGGTCGGCTCCCTCGGCGGCGAGCAGCGCGGGCAGGGCGGCGCGGGCGCGCGCCACCCCCGGCAGCTCCGCCGGCGTCGTGACCTCCGCCCCCGACCAGCGCTGCGCGCCGTACTGCCCGAGGACCACGAGGCCGGGCACGGCCGTCAGCCCGGCCAGCTCGACGACGACGTCGGCCGGGCGGCCGGTCACCAGGGCGAGGGCTCGCACCCGCGGTGCGAGCGCGGTGAGCAGCTCGACCGCGCCGGGCGCCGGGACGGCGTCCGAGGGGCGGTCGACGATCGGCGCGAGCGTGCCGTCGTAGTCGAGCGCGACGACCGCGCCGGCGAGGTGCGTCCGCAGCGGGTCGAGGGCGTGGGTCACCCGCGCGAGCCTAGGAGGCGGCGTACTCCCGCGTGACCACCACGACCAGCCCGCGGGCGGGCAGCGTCGCGAAGCGCGGCCGGACGCGCGCGATGCCGTCGAAGCGCCGGGCCAGCTCGCGGGCGGCCGCCTCCTGCCCGGCCTCGTAGTAGACCGTCGTGACGGGGATGCGACCGCGGAAGTTGCCGGTGGCCTTGACCGGCCAGCCGCCGGCCCGGAAGCGCGCCGCGGCGATGTCGGCCAGCCCGGCGCGGCGGCTGTTGTTGAGGACCGTGACAGGGATGACCACCGACGGAGCAGCCGGAGCGGTCGAGGCCGCCGGGCGCGGCGGCGCGACCGGAGCCGCGACGACCGAGGGCGCCGGCGGGTCGACCGGTGCCTCCTCGGCCTCGGGCGTGGTGGCGAGCAGCGAGGCCGGCGGTGGAGCCTGCACGACCGGACCCGGACCCTGCGACGGGTCGTCGCTGATCCAGAGCAGGGTGCCGATGCCGAGCAGCACGCCGGAGACCGACACCGCGGCTCCCGCCAGCGCGCGGCCGGGCGAGAGCCGCGCGGGGCGCGCGGCCCGCGCGGGCCGGCCGGTGCGGGTCAGCGGCCGAGCCTCGTCCGCCTGCGCGAGGTCGTCGGGGCCGGGCTGCACGGGGACAGCGTCCACCTCAGGCGCGTCCGGGGCCAGCGTCACCTCGCCCTCAGGCGTCGAGACCCAGGCGGCGGGCGGACCGCGTCCGCTGGCGGGAGGAGCGCAGGCGCCGCAGGCGCTTGACCAGCATGGGGTCGGCGACGAGCGCCTCGGGCTTGTCGATGAGGGCGTTGAGCACCTGGTAGTAGCGGGTCGCGCTCATGTCGAACAGGTCGCGGATCGCCGTCTCCTTGGCCCCGGCGTACTTCCACCACTGCCGCTCGAAGGCCAGGATCGCGGTCTCGCGCTCGGTCAGGGGGGTCGCGCCGGCCGGCGCAGCCGCCACCAGGGCGGCGGGCGTGGAGCCGCTCATCAGGTCCTCCTGCGGTCGGTGTGGCAGGTGCTGCCGGGCGAGAGTGACAAGGTTGTAATTCACCCGCGGCCATGAAAGCACAGGCCATCGAGGGACCCCTGCATGACGAGCAGGTGACACCCGGCCTGTTCTCCCCCCGGACCGGACACCGCGTGCCACAGTCGGACAGGTCAGGACACGGATTCCCCGGAGGACCGCTCGTGCGCACGACCGCCCGTTCCCTGCTCGGTGCCGCCGCCGCGCTCGCGCTGACCGCACCGGTGCTGCCCGCGCTGCTGCCCTCCCCTGCGGTTGCCGCGCCCGTGGTCTCCGCGGTCAGCGCGCCGGCCGAGCTCGGCTACGACCGGATCGGGGTGCGGCGGGGCGACACCTGGTACCTCCGCGACGCGCTCGACGGCGGGCCGAACCGGAGCTACCGCGAGGGCGTGGCGGGCTGGCAGCCCGTCGCCGGCGACACCGACGGGGACGGCGTCGGGACGGTCAGCCTGTTCCGGGACGGCGTCTGGCTGCTGCGGGACAGCGAGCAGCAGGTCGTCCCGCGGGTCGTGCGGTTCGGGCTGGCCGGGGACACGCCGGTCCTCGGCGACTGGAACGGCGACGGCGTCGACACGATCGGCGTCTTCCGCGGCGGTCGGTGGTTCCTCCGTGACGTCAACCTCAGCGGCCCGGCGCGCGTCTTCGGCTTCGGCATCCCTGGTGACGTGCCGGTCGTCGGCGACTGGGACGGCAACGGCACCACGGACATCGCCGTGCGGCGGGGGGTGACCTGGTACCAGCGCGACGCAGCGGGCAGCGGTCCGGCCAGCCGCACCTTCGCCTTCGGGCTGAGCGGAGACATCCCCGTCGCCGGCGACTGGGACCACGACGGCAAGGACACCCCGGGGCTCTTCCGGAACGGCACGTGGTTCTTCCGCGTGGGCAGCTTCCCGAGCCCGTACCAGACGACCCGGTTCGGGATCGCGGGCGACCGCCCGGTCGTCCGGCGCACGCCGTCGCTCGCGCCGGGCGTCACGCACAGCGTCGTGAGGCTGCCGGGCGGGCCGTGGGTCGCGCACGTCGCGACGGTCGACCTCGCGGCCGCGTCGTCGCCCGAGACGGTGCTCGCCAACAACCGGCTGCAGGGCCTCGACGCCGTCTCCACGATGACGCGGCGGGCCGAGGCCGTGCTGGGCATCAACGGCGACTACGCCCTGTCCTCCGGGCGGCCCGTGCACCTGTTCGCCAACGACGGCCGGTTGTCGCAGACCCCGCAGCTGCTCGGCCGGGCGCTGACCTTCGACGCCTCGGGCCACGGCGTGCGGATGGGCTTCCCCGACCTCGCCGTGGACGTCACCACCGCGGCGGCCACCTCGACGGTGACCATGGCCGTCCCGCGGGTGAACAGCGGCGGCCCGGACGGCGACGCGCTGGCGATGTTCACCGGCGACGGTGCGCTGCTGGAGGTGCCGCCCAACAACGCCTGCTACGCCGGCCTCGCGCCGTCCGGCGGGCGCACCATGACCGGCGACGGCGCCGTCCGCACCCCGCTCTCGGTGACCGGGACCCGCTGCGGCGGCCTGCGCCCCGTCGTGCCACCCGTGGGCGGGATCCTGACCGCGAACAGCTACCACGGCAGCGAGGCGTTCATCCGCGGCCTCGCCCGCGGCCAGCAGGTCGAGCTCACCACCCGTCTCGGCGCACCGGGCGCCGTCGACGCGATCGGCGGCAACCCGATGCTCGTCTCCGGCGGGCGGATCGCCGACGGGGACGTCGACGGGGGCGGCGCGTTCTTCGGCCGCAACCCGCGCACCGCGGTGGGGATCACCGCCGACCGGAGGCTGCTCATGGTCGTGGTCGACGGCCGGCAGCCGGGCTACAGCGTCGGCATGACCCTGCGCGAGCTCGCCCAGCTGATGACGGACCTCGGCGCGGTCGACGCGGTCAACCTCGACGGAGGCGGCTCGTCCGCGATGTTCGTCAACGGACTGGTCGCGAACCGGCCGTCCGACGGCGGGGAGCGCCTGGTGTCCAGCGCGCTGGTCGTGCTGCCAGGGGCCGACACCGGGCAGGCGGACCTGAACGGCACCGGTCCGGCGGCCGCCGGGCTGCGGACGACCACGTCGTACGAACCCGCCGACCGCCTGCTCGGCCCGGCTGCGACCGACCCCGCCAGCACCGGCGGCCTCGCCGACGCCCTGCGCCGCGCCGGGGTGCGCCTCCCGCCGGACCTGGAGCGCACCGCGGACGCGTTCGCGCGCTCGCGCCGGTAGCCCTCACCCGTCTGCCGTCTGGCGTCGGCCTGCCGGCTGCGGTTGGCTGGGGACATGCGTGATCCCGCACCGCTCAGCC
>SCTD01000651.1 GCA_004299215.1 Frankiales bacterium
GCCGCTCCCGGAGCCCGGCTCGCGGGCAAGGTCGTCGGCACCGACGGCCTGCTGCTCGTCGACTGGCAGCTCGGCGACCGCCTGCTCACCAGCGGTTTTCGCGCCGACGACCACGACCAGCACCGCCGCCTGGCGGCCGCGATCAGCACCCTGCTCTCCCCGGAAGGGGTACGCCAGTGACTCCCGCCCTGCTTGTCCTCGAGGACGGCCGTTCCTTCCGCGGCGCCGCCTACGGCGCCGTCGGCGAGACCTTCGGCGAGGCGGTCTTCAACACCGGGATGACCGGCTACCAGGAGACGCTCACCGACCCGAGCTATCACAAGCAGGTGGTCGTCATGACCGCCCCGCAGATCGGCAACACCGGCGTCAACGACGAGGACCCGGAGTCCTCCCGGATCTGGGTCAGTGGCTATGTGGTGCGCGACCCCAGCCGCGTCCCGAGCAGCTGGCGCAGCAGGCGCAGCCTCGACGAGGAGCTCGAGAGCCAGGGCGTCGTCGGCATCTCCGGCATCGACACCCGCGCCCTGACCCGGCACCTGCGCGAGCGGGGCGCCATGAAGGTCGGCATCTTCAGCGGTGATGCGGTCGCCGACGTCGACTCCCTGGTCGGCCGGGTGCAGGCCAGCCCGCCCATGGAGGGCGCCGACCTCGCCCACGAGGTCACCACGGACAGGCCCTACGTCGTCCCGGCGGTCGGCGAGAAGCGCTTCACCGTCGCCGCTCTGGACCTCGGCATCAAGGCCGCGACCCCGCGCTACATGGCGCAGCACGGCGTCGAGGTGCACGTCCTGCCGGCGACGACGACGGGGGAGGAGCTGCTCGCGCTGGAGCCCGACGGCGTCTTCCTCTCCAACGGCCCCGGCGACCCGGCGACCACCGACGGCCCGGTCGCCGCGACGAGGAAGGTCCTCGACGCCGGCGTCCCGCTGTTCGGCATCTGCTTCGGCAACCAGATCCTCGGCCGCGCTCTCGGTCTCGGCACCTACAAGCTCCGCTACGGCCACCGCGGCGTGAACCAGCCGGTCCAGGAGCTGCGCACCGGCAAGGTGCACATCACCAGCCACAACCACGGCTTCGCGGTCGACGCACCGACCGATGGCACGCCGATCGACACCCCGTACGGCCCCGTCGAGGTGAGCCACGTCGACCTGAACGACGATGTCGTCGAGGGGCTGAACCTGCTGCAGGGCAGGGCTTTCAGCGTCCAGTACCACCCCGAGGCCGCTCCCGGTCCGCACGACGCGACCGGCCTGTTCGCGCAGTTCACGACGATGATGGAGTCCTGATGCCGAAGCGCGAGGACCTGCACCACGTCCTGGTCATCGGCTCCGGACCGATCCTCATCGGCCAGGCTGCGGAGTTCGACTACTCCGGCACGCAGGCCTGCCGGGTGCTCAAGGCCGAGGGCCTGCGGGTCACCCTCATCAACAGCAACCCGGCCACGATCATGACCGACCCGGAGTTCGCCGACGCGACCTACCTCGAGCCCATCACGCCGGAGTTCGTCACCAAGATCATCGAGAAGGAGCGCCCCGACGCCCTGCTCGCCACCCTCGGCGGGCAGGGC
>SCTD01000001.1 GCA_004299215.1 Frankiales bacterium
CGCGACTACGCCGCGATCGGGCTCGGGACGGTCGGCTTCGTGATCCTGGCGTACCTGATCATCACCGCGACCTCCAACGCCGTGAACCTCACCGACGGCCTGGACGGGCTCGCCGCGGGCTCGTCGATCATGGTCTTCGCGTCGTACGTCGTCATCGGCTTCTGGCAGTTCCGCAACTCGTGCGTGCTCCAGCCCGAGCTGGCCCAGTGCTACACCGCCCGGGACCCGCTCGACATCGCGCTGGTGGCCGCCGCGGCGATGGGGGCGTGCTTCGGCTTCCTGTGGTGGAACGCCTCGCCGGCCAAGATCTTCATGGGCGACACCGGGTCGCTCGCCATCGGCGGCGCGTTCGCCGGCATCGCGATCGTCACCCAGACCGAGCTGCTGCTCATCGTGCTCGGCGGCCTGTTCGTCATCGAGACGCTCTCGGTGATCATCCAGGTCAGCGTCTTCAAGCTCACCCGCAAGCGGGTGTTCAACATGGCGCCCATCCACCACCACTTCGAGCTCGCCGGCTGGGTCGAGAACACCGTCATCGTCCGCTTCTGGATCATCGCGGGACTGGCCGTGGCCTTCGGCCTGGGCGTCTTCTACGCCGAGTACCTCTCCGCCGGCCTCCCGTCTTGAGGGCGTGGGAGGGCCTGCCGGTCCTCGTCGCCGGCGCCGGGGTCAGCGGCGCGGCCGCGGCCCGCGTGCTGCGCGAGCGCGGCGCGACGGTCACCGTCGTGGACGCCAGCGACGAGCGCGCCGAGCCGCTCCGGGCCGCCGGCTTCACCGTCGTCGCGACCGACGAGCCGCCGGCCGGCACGGCCCTCGTCGTCACCAGCCCCGGCTGGCGGCCCGACTCCCCGCTGCTGCTCGCCGCCGCGGCCGCCGGCATCGAGGTGATCGGGGAGGTCGAGCTGGCCTGGCGGTTGCGGGGAGCGGACGCAGCCCCCTGGCTGGCCGTCACCGGCACCAACGGCAAGACCACGACGGTGCAGATGCTCGCGTCGATCCTGTCGGCCGCCGGGCTGCGGACCGTCGCCGCGGGCAACGTCGGCCTGCCGCTGCTCGACGCGGCGCTGGACGACCACGACGTGCTCGCCGTCGAGCTCTCGAGCTTCCAGCTGCACTGGTCCAGCACCCTCCGGCCGCACACCGCCGTGGTGCTCAACGTCGCCCCGGACCACCTCGACTGGCACGGCTCCTTCGCGGAGTACGCCGCCGCCAAGGGTCGCATCCACGCTCCGGGGACGGTCGCCGTCTACAACCGCGAGGACCCCGAGTCCGTGCGGCTGGCCGCGCGCACCGACAGCAGGGTCGGCTTCACGCTCGGCAGCCCCGGGCCGGGGGAGCTCGGCGTGGTCGAGCACCTCGTGGTCGACCGGGCCTTCCCGGACGTGCCCGGTGAGGCCACCCACCTCGCCGACCTGGACGACCTGCAGGTGCCCGGCGCCCACAACGTCGCGAATGCGCTGGCCGCGGCCGCGCTCGCCCGGTCGTACGGCGTCCCGGCCGCCGCGGTGCGGGACGGCCTGCGGTCGTTCCGCGCCGACGCGCACCGCAACGCGCTCGTCACCACCGTCGACGGCGTCGGCTGGGTCGACGACAGCAAGGCGACCAACCCGCACGCCGCCGCGGCCAGCCTGGCCGCCTACCCCTCCGTGGTGTGGATCGCCGGCGGGCTGCTCAAGGGGGCCGACGTGGACGACCTCGTCCGCTCCGCCGCGCCCCGGCTGCGGGCGGCGGTGCTGCTGGGCACCGACCGGGCGCCGTTCGCCGACGCGCTGCGGCGACACGCGCCGCAGATCCCCGTCGTCGAGGTCGCGCGGCTCGACACTGGGGCCATGCTCGACGCCGTCTCCGCTGCGCGCGACCTGGCCCGCCCGGGGGACACCGTGCTGCTCGCGCCCGCTGCCGCCTCCATGGACTGCTTCCGCGACTACAAGCAGCGCGGGGACCTGTTCGCCGAGGCGGTCCGGGCATGACGGCTGTCGACGACCGGCTCGACGAGCGTCCGGGGCTCGGCCTGCTGCACCGCCCGCTGGCCAGCTACCACCTGCTGCTCGCCAGCACCCTGCTGCTGCTGGTGCTCGGTCTGGTGATGGTGTTCAGCGCCTCGAGCCTGCGGTCGTACGCCACCACCGGCTCGCTGTTCGCCACGGGCATCAAGCAGGCGACCTTCATCGGCCTCGGCCTGCCCCTGATGTTCGTGGCATCCCGGATGCCGGTCCGCTTCTACCGCGCCCTGGCCTACCCCCTGCTGCTGGTGTCCCTCGGTCTGCTGGTCGCCGTGCTCGTGCCCGGCGTCGGCAACGAGGTCAACGGCGCGACCAGCTGGATCCCGCTGCCGATGGGCTTCAACCTGCAGCCCGCCGAGCTCGCCAAGCTCGCGCTCGTGCTGTGGGGCGCCGACCTGCTGGTGCGCAAGACCAAGCTGCTCGACGTGCGGATGCACCTGCTGGTGCCGCTGGTGCCGGTCGCCGGGCTGGTGCTGCTGCTCGTGATGCTGCAGCCCGACTTCGGCACCGCTGTGTCGATCGGCACCGTCGTGATCGCGCTGCTGTGGGTGGTCGGCACCCCGCTGCGGATCTTCGCCGCCCTCGTCGGCACCCTCGTCGGCGGCGCGCTGTTCCTCGCCGTCACGACTCCGCACCGGCTCGAGCGGCTGATGTCGTTCCGGGACCCCTTCGCCGACGCCGAGAACACCGGGTACCAGGCTGTCCAGGGGTTCTACGCGCTGTCCTCGGGGGGCTTCTTCGGCCTCGGACTGGGCGCCAGCCGCGAGAAGTGGTCCGGCGGGCTGCCCGAGGCGCACACCGACTACGTCTTCGCGATCATCGGCGAGGAGCTCGGGCTGCTCGGCACGCTGACGGTGCTCGGGCTGTTCGCGGTCCTCATCTACTCCGGCATCCGGATCGCGCAGCGGACCGACGACATGTTCG
>SCTD01000652.1 GCA_004299215.1 Frankiales bacterium
TTGCGGGCGACGATGTCGCTGGGGGGCGCGTCGTAGAGCGCCCGCAGCTCAGCCTCGTCCGTGAGCGCCGTGTCGAAGAGGTCCACGCGCAGGACGGTACGACCTGTCAGCCCGTCGGCGCCGTGCGACGCGAGCGCGCCCTCATCCCGAACCAGCCCGCGACGAGCAGCAGCGGCAGGAACGGCAGCAGCGCACCGGCGGTGACCGCCAGCACCCGGCCCGTCGTCGACAGCGCCGACCAGCCCGCCGCCAGCCCGTCCCCGAAGCCGAGGGCGTCGCCGATGACCGGTGCGCCCGAGCTGTCGAAGGTCACCGAGATCGTGGACAGGTCGACCCGCGCCTCGAGCGCCTCGAGCCGGGCCTGCAGCGACTCGAGCTCGATGTCGACGATCTGGTCGCCCACGTCCTCGGTGCTCAGCCGCCGGTGCCGCTCGTCGCCGAGCCCGACGAGGTCGGCGATGGTCGCGTCGAACTCCGCCGGCGGCACCCGCAGCTGCACGGTCGCCGACCCGCCCTCGTCGCTGCCGCTGCGGTCCTCGGCCTCGACGCGGCCGCCGGCAGCGCGCGCGAGCCGGCCGGCCTCGTCCGCTGCCTTCGTGATGTCGTCCACGCGCACGGCGAGCTCGGCCGTACGGATCACCGCGTCGCCGGGCGCGACCCGCAGGTCCACCACCGATCCCTCGCCGTCCGCCCGGCCCGCTGAGGTGCCGCCGGCGTCCTGCGCGGCCCCGGCGGCCGGTGCCACGTCCCCGCTGGACTCGTCGCTGTCGCCGCCACCGGAGCACCCCGCCACCAGCAGGAGGGGAAGGACGAGAGCTGCTGCCCGTACGCGCATCGGAGCCTCCGGAAGTCGGGTTCGTACCCGTGTGACGGTCCCGGCGGTGGCGCGGTTGCACGCGCCGCGTCTCGAGCCGGTCACGGTCCTGCTCCTAGGCTGCGGCCATGCACGTCGCGGTGGTCGGAGGCGGGATCACCGGGCTCGCGGCGGCGTACGACGCCGTGCAGGCAGGCGCGCGCGTCACCGTCCTGGAGGCCTCCGGGCGGCTCGGCGGGAAGCTCGCCGTCAGCGAGGTCGGCGGCGTCGCGGTCGACGAGGGGGCCGAGAGCCTGCTCACCCGCGCGCCGGACGGCGTCGGCCTGCTCCGCGAGCTCGGCCTGGGCGACGAGCTCGTCGAGCCCGCCACCGCGGCAGCGAGCGTCTGGAGCCGCGGGGCCTTCCGGCCGCTGCCGACCCGGACCCTGCTCGGCCTGCCGACCGACCTGGCCGCTCTCGCCCGCAGCGGCGTGCTGTCGCCGCGGGGGCTGGCCCGCGTCCCTCTCGACCTCGTGCTGCCCGGACCGCGCGTGACCGAGGACCTGACCGTCGGCGAGCTGGTCGGCCGCCGGCTCGGCCGCGAGGTGGTCGAGCGGCTGGTCGACCCGCTGCTCGGCGGCGTCTACGCCGGACACGCCGACCGGCTCAGCGTGCGCGCGACGCTGCCCCAGCTCGTGCCGCACCTGGCCGGGCAGCGCAGCCTGCTCCGGGCGGCCCGCGCCGCGCTGCCTGCGGCCACCACGGCGGGCCCGCCCTTCGCGACCCTCCCCGGCGGCCTCGGCCGGCTGCCGGAGGTGCTCGCGGCGGCCGCCGCTGCCGAGGTGCGGCTGCGCACCACCGTGCGCGAGCTGACACGCACGCCCACCGGGTGGCGGCTGACCACCGGCAGCGCCGCCCACCCGCAGTCCCTCGACGTCGACGCCGTGGTCCTCGCCGTCCCGGCGACCCCGGCCGCTCGGCTGCTGGCCGGGCTGCTCCCGACCGCCGCAGCCGAGCTGGCCGGCCTCGACTACGCCAGCGTCGCGCTGGTGACCCTGGTGCTCGACGCCCCCGTGGGCGGAGCGGGCAGCGGGTTCCTCGTGCCCGCGGTCGAGGGGCGTACGACCAAGGCCGTCACGTGGTCCAGCCGCAAGTGGCCGCACCTGCCGCAGCGGCCCTTCGTGCTGCGCGGGAGCGTGGGGCGGGCGGGGGAGACCGCCGACCTCCAGCGCAGCGACGAGGAGCTGGTCGAGCTCGTCCGGCGCGACCTCGAGGCGCTGACCGGACCGCTGCCGCGCGTCCTCGACACCCGGGTGAGCCGCTGGGGCGGGTCGTTGCCGCAGTACGCCGTCGGCCACCTCGACCTGGTGCGGCGCGTCCGGGAGGGCGTCGCCCGGCACCCGCGGCTCGCCGTGGCCGGCGCGGCGTACGACGGCGTCGGCATCCCGGTCTGCATCCGGTCCGGGCGCGGTGCCGCGCGCGCCGTCCTCGGGCAGAATGGCGAGCATGTCTGAGGCCCCCAGCGCGCGCGAGCTCAACGACCAGCTGCTCTACACGATGTACGCCGTCTTCAGGGCGACGACGCCGCTCCCGGACGACCGCTCGGCGATCGCCGACGACGCGCAGCTGTTCCTCGACACGGCGCTCGAGAAGGACGTCTACACCCGCGGGACCTACGACGTCGCCGGCTTCAAGGCCGAGGCCGACCTGCTGGTCTGGTGGACCTGCCCGGACGTCGCCGTGCTGCAGGAGACCTACAGCCGCTTCCGGCAGAGCGTGCTGGGCCGCTACCTGAGCCCGGTCTGGTCGAGCATCGGCATCCACCGGCCGGCGGAGTTCAACCGCAACCACATCCCGGCCTACGTCCGGCGCGAGGACCCTCGCACGTACATCTGCGTCTACCCGTTCAACCGCTCGCTCGAGTGGTACCTGCTGCCGGACTACGAGCGTCGCGGGATGCTGGCCGAGCACGGCATGCAGGGCAGGGAGTACGAGGACGTCCGCGCGAACACCGTCGCCGCCTTCGGGCTGGGCGACTACGAGTGGCTGCTGGCGTTCGAGGCCGACGAGATGCACCGGATCACCGACTGCCTGCGCCACCTGCGCAGCTCGCGGGCGCGGCTGCACACCAAGCTCGAGACGCCCTTCTGGTCAGGCATCCGCAAGCCGGTCGCGGAGATCGTCGCCAGCCTGCCCTAGCCCCCGACGCCCCGCGGCTGCGGCAGCAGCACGCCGTCGAGGGGCAGCTCGAACCAGACCGCCTTGGTGTACGGCGCAGGCGAGTCGTCGCACCCCCACCGCCACGCGACCGCGTCCAGCAGACCCAGCCCGCGGCCGGTCGCGGCCGTCACCTCGTGCAGGCGCTGCTGCGGTCGGCGGCGCGAGCCGTCCTGGACCACCACGCGCACCGTCCGCGTGGTGCGCTCCACCTCCACGGCCAGGGCCGTGCGCGCGTGCAGCACCGCGTTGGTCACCAGCTCGCTGACCAGCAGGACGGCCGGCTCCTCGAGGTGGGTGAGATCCCAGCCGCGCAGGGCGTCGGCGACCAGCCGCCGGGCGCTCCGCACGCTCGTCGGGGCGCCGGGCAGCTCCAGCCGGATCCGCAGGTCGCCGCCGTTCACACCCGAGACGTGCCCATCTGCACCGGCTTCATGTCGGAGGAACGGGCTGGCCCTGCGCGGGCGTCAGCCGCAGGCTGACCGAGTTCATGCAGAAGCGGTCCCCGGTGGGCGTCTGCGGGGCATCGTCGAAGACGTGCCCGAGGTGGCTGCCGCAGCGCGAGCAGAGCACCTCCACGCGGAGCATGCCGAGGGAGCGGTCCTCGCGCAGCTCGACCGCGTCGCCGTCCTTGGGCGCGTAGAAGCTGGGCCAGCCGCAGTGCGAGTCGAACTTCGTGTCGCTGCGGAACAGCTCCTGACCGCAGGCCCGGCAGGAGTAGACCCCCTCGGTCCTGGTGTCGTTGTACTCCCCGGTCCACGGCCGCTCGGTGCCCGCCTGGCGGAGCACGGCGTACTCCTCCGGCGTCAGCTCGGCGCGCCACTGCTCGTCGGTCTTGGTCACCTCGTAGGTCATGCGAGGTGCAGCGCGGCAGCCGTGCGTACTGTTCCGCGCATGCCGTCGCCCTTCGTCGAGATCGAGGTCGACACGCCCACCGGCGAGCGGCTCGTGAAGGTCAGCAACCCCGAGAAGACCTACTTCAGCGGCCTCCCGGACGGACGCGGTCGCAAGCTGGACCTGATCGAGTACTACCTGGCCGTCGGCGACGGGATCGTCCGGGCGCTGTACGAGCGCCCCACCGTGCTCAAGCGCCACCCGGGCGGCGCGGAGACCGAGGCGATCTACCAGAAGCGGCTGCCCGACCACGCGCCGCCGTGGGTCGAGGGCGTCACCGTGTCCTTCCCGTCCGGCCGCAGCGCGCGTGAGCTCTGCCCCGTCGACGTCGCGCACGTCGTGTGGGCGGCGACCCAGGGCACCCTCGACTTCCACCCGTGGCCGTCCCGGCGCGCGGACACGGAGTCGCCGGACGAGCTGCGCATCGATCTCGACCCGATGCCGGGCACCGGCTGGGACGACGTCGTCGAGGTGGCCCTGGAGGTGCAGCGCTTCTTCGACGAGCTGGGCTTCGTGACCTACCCGAAGACCTCGGGCTCGAAGGGCCTGCACGTCTACCTGCGGATCGAGCCCCGGTGGAGCTTCACCGAGGTGCGGCACGCCACCGTGGCCGTGGCGCGCGAGATCGAGCGGCGCCGGCCCGAGGTCGCCACCGCCCGCTGGTGGCGCGAGGAGCGCGGCGAGCGCGTCTTCCTCGACTACAACCGCATGGCGCGGGACCAGACGATCGCGTCGGCCTACAGCGTGCGGGCCTCGCGGTTCGGCTACGTCTCCGCCCCGCTCACCTGGTCGGAGGTGACCTCGGCCCGGGTGGAGGACTTCGACATCTGGACCGTGCGCGAGCGCTTCGCCGAGCTCGGCGACGTGCACGCCGCGATCGACGACGTCCGCCACGACCTGACGCCGCTGCTCGAGCTGTACGAGAGCCAGGGCGAGGGGGAGGCGCCGTTCCCCCCGCAGTTCGCCAAGCAGGAGGGCGAGCCGTTGCGCGTGCAGCCCTCCCGCAAGCGCCGCCAGCGCGGCGACCCCCCGGACTGATCCTTCCCGTCTCCCCAGCACCCTGATGCTGGGGAAACCGGGAGGAGCAGGCAGGAGCGCGACCGCTTCGCGGCGAATGCCCGGGTCATGCGTCGTCGCTTGCTGCCCCTCGCCGCCCTGCCCGTGCTCGTCGCGCTCGTCGCGGCGCCCGGGCTGACCACGCCCGTGTCCTCCGCGGCCCCCGCCGTGGCCCCGCCGCTCGCCGGCATCAGCGCCTCCGGCCTGGAGGCCCTGCTCGACCCGGCCGCGGAGCCGGGCGACCCGATGCTCGCGGCCCGCGGCGGCACCGTGCCGGCCGGCGCCTTCGAGCGCGCCTCCACCCAGGCCGCCGCGGTGGGCGCGAAGACCAGGACGAGCGACCCCGCGCTGGCCAAGGCGAGGTGGCAGCTGCGCGGGCCGACGAACATCGGTGGCCGCGTGCTCGACGTCGTCGTCGATCCCAAGCGCCGCAACGGCGTCTACGCCGCGACGGCCAGCGGCGGGATCTGGCACAGCACCGACGGGGGGATGCGCTACCGCTCGGTCTGGCCCGATCACCTCACCCAGGCGATCGGCGCGCTCGACATCTCCCGGCGCGGCGTGCTGTGGGCCGGCACCGGCGAGGCCGGGCCGGGCGGTGGCTCGATCACCTACGGCGGCACCGGCGTCTACCGCTCGGCCGACGGCGGCAAGAGCTGGCAGAACATGGGGCTGAAGGGCAGCGACCGGATCGGCCGCATCCTGGTCGACCCGCGCAACGAGAACGTCGTGTGGGTCGCGGCCAACGGTCCGCTCTACACGCGCGGCGGTGAGCGTGGCCTCTACAAGACCACCAACGGGGGCAAGACCTGGACCCGCGTGCTCGAGGGGGCCAACGACACGACCGGCGCCGTCGACGTGCAGCTCGACCCCACGAACAGCGACGTCGTCTACGCGACGATGTGGGACCGCATCCGTGAGCCCGACCGACGGCTCTACACCGGCGTCGGCAGCGGGGCCTTCAAGAGCACCGACGGCGGCAAGACGTGGACCCGGATCGGCGGCCCGAGCCTGGCGTCGAACCGGCTGCTCGGCCGGCTCGGCATCACCGTGGCCCCGAGCGATCCGAACCGCGTCTACATCCTGGCCTCGACCGAGGCCGGTCTCACCGCGGGCCTCTACCGCTCCGACGACGGTGGCGCGACCTTCACCCCCGGGGTCGACCTGCCGCTGGTCACCGGCGGCTTCGTCTACGCGTGGTGGTTCGGCCGGGTCTACGTCGACCCCAAGGACCCCGATCACGTCTTCGCGACCGGCGTCAACATGAGCGAGAGCACCGACGGCGGCCTGACCTTCGGGTCCAGCCCCGGCCTGCACGCCGACCAGCACGGCATGGCCTGGGACCTCCGCCAGCCGGGTCGGGTCTACGTCGGGAACGACGGCGGCACGTACACCTCCGACGACAACGGCGCGACCTTCGAGCACGGCGAGTACATGCCGTGGAACCAGCCGTTCTCGGTCGCGGTCAGCCAGCAGAACCCGGAGAAGATCCTGGTCGGGCTGCAGGACAACGGCGGCACGCGCAACTACCTCGGGGACGACGAGCCCGGCGAGGACCAGTACAACGACATCACCGGCGGCGACGGCACCGAGATGGCCTTCGACCCCACCGACGACAGCATCGTCTACGGGTGCAGCCAGTACGGCGTGTGCGCCCGAGTTGGTGCTGCGGGCGCA
>SCTD01000064.1 GCA_004299215.1 Frankiales bacterium
AGGTGCCGCTGGCGGCGACGGGGACCGGTCAGCTGCTCACCGGCGCCGGCCTGGTCCTGCTCGCCACGGTGGTCCTGCTGCGTCGCCGGAGGGCGGTCTGACGCGCTGAGGGGCCGCCCGGACCTATGCTCGCCGGGCCACGGCGACGAGGCCGCTGGCCCGAGGAGGCGCACGTCGTGAAGGTCGGCATCCCGCGCGAGGTCAAGGACAACGAGTACCGGGTGGCGATCACGCCCGCGGGGGTCCGCGAGCTGGTCGCGCACGGTCACACGGTCTCGATCGAGAAGGACGCCGGTGTCGGGTCCTCGATCACCGACGAGGAGTTCATCGCCGCGGGGGCGCGGATCATCGACTCGGCCGACGACGTCTGGGCCGACGCCGAGCTCGTGCTGAAGGTCAAGGAGCCGGTGGCGTCGGAGTACCACCGGATGCGCAAGGACCAGGTGCTGTTCACCTACCTGCACCTGGCCGCGTCCCGCGAGTGCACCGACGCGCTGCTGGCGTCCGGCACCCGGGCGGTGGCGTACGAGACCGTGCAGCTGCCGGACCGCTCCCTCCCGCTGCTCGCGCCGATGTCGGAGGTCGCCGGGCGGATGGCGCCGCAGGCCGGCGCGCACTTCCTCGAGCGGGCCTCCGGTGGGCGGGGTGTGCTGCTCGGAGGGGTGTCCGGCGTCTACGCCGCCAAGGTGGTGGTGCTCGGCGCGGGCGTGTCGGGGCTGAACGCCGCCGCGATCGCGCTGGGCATGCAGGCCGAGGTGCTGCTGCTAGACAAGAACGTCGCGAAGCTGCGCGAGGTGGACCGGATCTACCAGGGCCACATGCAGACCGTCACCTCCAACACCTACGAGGTGGAGCGGGCCGTCATCGACGCCGACCTGGTGATCGGCGCCGTGCTGGTCCCCGGTGCGAAGGCGCCGACGCTCGTCACCGACGAGCTGGTCGCGCAGATGAAGCCCGGCTCGGTGCTCGTCGACATCTCCGTCGACCAGGGCGGCTGCTTCGAGTCGACCCGTCCGACGACGCACTCCGACCCGGTCTTCGAGGTCAACGGCTCGCTGTTCTACTGCGTGGCCAACATGCCCGGCGCGGTCCCGAACACCTCGACGTACGCCCTCACCAACGTCACGCTGCCCTACGCGGTCGAGATCGCCGACCGGGGTCTCGCGGCCGCGGTGCAGGCGGACCCGGCGCTGGCGCTGGGGGTCAACACGGTCGACGGGCAGCTCGTCTACGCACCCGTCGGCGAGGCGCACGGGCTGCCGGTCGCCGAGCTGTCCGAGGTGCTGGTCTGAGCGTCTTGACCGCCGAGCCGCTCGCGACCCGAGCGGTCGAGGTCTACCTGGACCACCTCGCGGTCGAGCGCGGGCTGGCGGCGAACACCCTCTCGTCCTACCGCCGCGACCTGGCCCGGTGGACCTCCTGGCTGGCCGCGGCCGGGCGCTCGCGGCTGTCGGAGGTCCGGGAGGCGGACGTCGCGGCCTTCCTCGCCGCGCTGCGCTCCGGGGACGAGGACCACCCGGCGCTGTCGGCGGCCTCGGCCGGGCGCGCCGTCGTGGCGGTCCGCGGCCTGCACCGCTTCGCGCTGCGCGAGGGCTGGACCGACGTCGACCCCGCCCGCGAGGTACGACCGCCGGTCCCGGCGCGACGGCTCCCCAAGGCCATCACGGTGTCGCAGGTCGAGGCGCTGCTGGCTGCGCCGGACGCGGAGACCCCGCTCGGGCTGCGCGACCGTGCGCTGCTCGAGCTCCTCTACGGGACCGGGGCGCGCATCTCCGAGGCGATCGGCCTGGACGTCGACGACCTCGACCGGGCGGCCGGGCTGGTCCGCCTCGACGGCAAGGGCGGCAAGCAGCGGGTGGTGCCCGTCGGCAGCTACGCCGGGCGTGCCGTCGAGGCCTACCTGGTGCGGTCCCGGCCGACGCTCGCGGCCGGCGGTCGAGGCACCCCGGCGCTCTTCCTCAACGCGCGCGGCGGACGGCTGTCCCGGCAGAGCGCCTGGACCGTGCTGCGGGCGGCTGCGGTGCGGGCCGGGATCCCCGATGCCGTCTCGCCGCACACCCTGCGGCACTGCTTCGCGACCCACCTGCTCGACGGCGGCGCCGACGTCCGCGTCGTGCAGGAGCTGCTCGGGCACGCGTCCGTGACGACCACCCAGGTCTACACGCTGGTCACCGTCGACCGGCTGCGCGAGGTCTACGCCACCGCGCACCCCCGCGCGAGGGCCTGACGGCCGGGCGCGCTCGCGCCGGTGTCGCGCGCGTCTGACCATGCTCACCTGATCATCCGCAGGATCCCCGTCCTAGCGGGCGTCGCAGGTCGCTGTGGACGGCGATGCTGCGGATGATCAGCAGGAGGGGGCGGAGATCGGTGGGGGTGCTGCGGCGGAGCGCGTTGATCCGCCGCGGGCGCTCCCCGTAGAGTCCCGCGCGACACCTCGCCCGTCTCGGCCGGTCCGGGCCGACGCTGGCTGTCACGCCCCCTGCCCGGCGACGCGATCTGGAGTCCCATGCCCACGCCGACCTCCGGCGGCCGTACGGTCGCCGCGCCCGGTGCGCGCACGGTGAAGGCCGCGCCCGCCAAGGTCGTCAAGGCGGCTGCGCCGGCGAGGAAGGCCGCTCCCGCGGCGAAGGCCCCTGCGAAGAGGGCGCCCGTGGCGAA
>SCTD01000065.1 GCA_004299215.1 Frankiales bacterium
CGCCCGCCTGACCTCCCGGCCGGCCGCGTCGAGGACCAGCGTCGTCGGGGTCTTGCGGATGTCGAGCCGCCGGACCAGCTCCAGGTGCTGCTCGGCGTCGACCTCGACGTGCGCGACGCCAGGAACGAGCTCGACGACCTCGCTGAGGATGCGCCGGGTGGCCCGGCAGGGGGCGCAGAACGCGCTGGAGAACTGCACCAGCGTGGCCCGCTCACCGGGAGCGTGCGCGAGCTCGCGGAGGACCGGGTGGAGGGAGTCCGTGTCGCTCGTCTCCCTGATCCGGCCGTTGCGGGCCTTGTGCAGCAGGCCCAGGGCCGTGCTCAGCGCGAGCACGGCCAGCAGGATCAGCACCCCGGTCATGACCAGCCCCAACGCGCCGGTGGTCGCGACCCTTCCCGAGCCCTCCCCCTCGTCGAGCGCCACCCGATCCGGGAGAGCCGAGTGCGAGCCGGGCGCTCCCGGACCGGGTGGTCCCTGGAGGCGCATCGGGGGCCGGTCCCGCGACCACCCGATCCGGGAGAGCGCGCGCCATCCGACCTCTCCCGGATCGGGTGGCGCGGGCGCAAGGGGCACCGGCCCGGCTGTGGCTTGTGGAAGGCTGCCGCGCCACCCGCTCGGGCGCGCCGATGATCCCGCGCATGGACGAGAAGCTCGCAGCGATCGCCGCCTCCCAGGGCGGGGTGTTCACGCGCCAGGACGCCTTGAGCGCGGGGCTCACGCCACGGCAGATCCGGGTGCAGTGCGCCAGCACGTGGTTGGTGCTGCGCCGCGGGGTCTACGCGGAGCGGGCCTTCGCGGAGGCCCTGTCACCCGAGGCGCGGCACGTCCTGGACGCCGCCGCCGTCGCTCTCGCGTCCCGACTGGGGCTGGTCCTGAGCCACCGGACCGGGGCCCTCGCCCACGGTCTGCCACTGCTGGGGGAGCTGCCCGAGGTCCCCCAGCTCACGCGGGAACCTCGCAGCTCCGATGACACCTCTCGTACTCCCGGACTGCACGTCGCCACGCTGCTGGACACCGAGCGCACGACGGTGGGCGGCGTCCCCGTGACGACGCTCGCCCGGACCGCGGTCGACACCGCCCGGTCCGGGCCGCTGCGTCACGGGCTCGTGGTCGCGGACGCGGTGCTGCGGCGGCTCGTCCCGCGCGAGGAGCTGATCGCCGCCGCCCTGGCCCACCGCAGCTGGCCGGGCGGGCCGCGCGCGCTGAAGGTGGCGGGCTTCGCGGACGGTCGGGCCGAGACGCCGCTCGAGTCGATCACGCGGCTCGTGTACCGGCAGCAGGGCCTGCCGGACCCGGAGACCCAGGTCGAGGTGTGGCGCGACGGCCGGTTCGTCGCGCTGGTGGACTTCCTGTTCCGGGACCAGCGCACCGTCGGTGAGGCGGACGGCATGGGCAAGTACGACCAGCCCGGGGCACTGCGCGCGGAGAAGATCCGTGAGGAAGGCCTGCGCCGGTGCGGGCTCGAGGTGGTGCGCAACATCTGGGACGAGGCGTGGCACAAGGACGGGCAGGTCGAGCTCGCGCAGCGGATGCGGGACGCGTTCGGCTACGCGAGCCACCGGCCGCTGGCGCCGGGTGTGAGCTTCCGGGTGCCGTCGCTCGAGGAGCTCGTGCGCCGGGCCGAGCAGCGCCGGCGGGCCGCCTGATCCGGGGACGCCAGCTGACCGAGGACGCTGCCCATCCGGGGACGCCAGCTGACCGAGGACGCTGCCTGATCCGGGACGCCACCTGATCCGGGACAGCCGGGCTTGAGCGCGCGCTCCCGGACCGGGTGGTCGCCGAACACGCCGCTGAGGGCGATCTGGCGACAACCGCATCCGGGAGAGCGCGGACCAGGCGAACGCTCCCGGATCGGGTGGCGACAGCGAGCCAGGCGCCCCGCACGCAGCACC
>SCTD01000653.1 GCA_004299215.1 Frankiales bacterium
CGCCGTCGCGGACGCCGACGGGCCACGCCTCGGCGACCCGCCGCCCGCGCTGGACGCCGTCGTGAGCGACCTGCTCGCCCACCGCGGCGTCCCCGCCGCCGCGTCGGCTGCGAGCGCGGGGATCGTGCTCATCGCCACGACCGGCGACGGCGCGCTGGCTCGGGCGCTCGACGCGCAGCCCGGGCTGGACCGGCAGGCAGGCGACGGCCCACCGGTGTGGCGGGTCGTGCCGGAGGGGGACGCTGCGACGGACCGACCGGACCGCCTCGGCCGGCTCGCGCTCGGGGCGCAGGGGCTCGCCGTGCTGGCCGTCGCCGTTCTCGCCGGGCCCGGCCGCCCCCCGCGCCGCGGGCTGGTGCGATGAGCCGCGCGGCCCGGCTCGGCACTGTCGGGGTCCTGCTCGGCGCCGTCGTGGCAGCCGGCCAGCTCACGGCGGGACCCGCACCCGAAGGCCCTGTCGGACAGCGGCTTCCGGTCACCGCACGCACCGCCGTCTGCCCTGACGTCCGCCAGGACGGTGACCGCGGTGCGAGCACCGTCACCGCCGCAGGCGGCGCCACCCGGACCGGCGGCCCGCTGGTCGGCGCCCGCGCCCCGGTCGCGCCCGGGCCGGTGGCGCGCGACCTGGCCGCCGGTCTCGACGGAGCGGTCCACGTCACCACCGCGACCGGCGCCGGGGCCGGCGCCCTCGTCGTCGAGCAGACCACCCGCGCCACCACCGGCACCCGTCGCGGCGTCGCGGCGCTCACCTGCCCGACCCCGTCGGCGGAGAGCTGGTTCGTGGGCGGGGCCACCGTCCTCGGCACCAGCAGCGAGCTGCTCCTCGTCAACGGCGAGCCGACCGTCGCGACGGTCGACGTCACCGTCTGGTCCTCGACCGGACGCGCGGACCCTCGTCCCGGCAGGGGGATCCGCGTCCCGCCCCGCACGCGGGTCGCGGTGCCCCTCGACCGGCTGGCTCCCGACCGCGACCTGCTGGCGCTGCGCGTCGCGGCCACGACCGGGCGGGTGGCGTCCGCGCTCCGGGTGGTACGCGTCGACGGCCGCACCCCGCTCGGCACCGACTGGGTGCCGCCGTCGCCGGGCCCGGCCCGCGAGTCCGTCGTGCCCGGCCTGCCCCAGGGCCCCGGTCGCCGGACACTGCTCGTCACCAACCCCGGTGACGTCGCGACCACGGTGACGGCCGAGCTGACCACCGACGACGGGCAGCTCGTCCCCGACGACCTCCGGGCGGTCGAGGTCCCGGCCGGCACCTCCCTCGCCCTCGACCTGTCCGACGCGCTGACCGGCACGCCTGCGGCCGTCCGGGTCCGCTCCGACGGAGCGCCGGTCCTGGCCGGGGCGCTCGTGGTGGACCGGCAGGACGGACCGGTACGCGAGATCGCCTTCGCCGCAGCCACACCGGCGCTCGACGGCCCTTCGCTGCTGGCCGACGTGCGCCTCTCGCCCCCGACGGAGGTGCTGCTCCTGCTCTCGACCGTGACGGGGGACGCCGTCGTCGACCTGGTGCCCACCGCACCCGGCGAGCTGGCGGCGCAACGGGTCCAGGTGCCCGCCGCGACGACCGTTGCCGTGCGGCTGTCACGCTTCCTGCCGCCAGGGTCGACCGGCTCGCTCGGCATCGAGCTCCGGCCCGTCAGCGGGCGCGTCCACGCGGCCCGCTACTCCCGCGAGCGCGGGTCGCGCGGTCCGTTCACCACTTTGCTGCCGGTGCTGCCGGCAGCGACCTCCGTGACGGTCCCGGCCGTCGTCGGCATCCCCTAGGGAGGCGGCGGGTCGACCTCGTCCGGGTCGAGGTGGAGCAGCCGGGCCACCTGGTCGACCACCACGTCGTGCACCAGGTCGGCCAGGTCCTCGGGGTCCGTGGCGCGGGCCTCCAGCGGGCGCCGGTAGACCACGATCCGCGGGGCGGTGCGCCGGCCGCGGGCGTCGACCGCAGCGGGCAGCAGCCGGCCGAGCGGCACCGCCCCGCCGGCCGTCTCGTCCGCGACGACGTCGTCGTCCAGAGGCAGGTCGCCCTCGAGCGGCACCGCCGGCACGTCCTCCACGGCGAACTCCACGCCCTCGAGCTCGCGCGCCCAGCGCTGCTCGAGGTCCTCGACGGCGTCGAGCACCAGGTCGTCGAAGCGCTCGCCCCGGGTCTGCGCCGCCGGCACCCGCAGCACCCGGTCGCCGACCGTCACGGTCGACGGCACCAGCGGCCCGCGCAGGCCGCGGCCGTGCCGGTCGCGCCGCCGCCGGCGGGGGCCGGCAGGGGCGGTGTCGGGAGCGGAGTCCACGCGGGAAGGGTAGGTGAGCGTGAGAGGGGGCAGGGGGAGCCCGGACGCAGGCGCAGGTGCGGCGCGTCGCTCGGCAGCCCGGCGCTGTTCGGCTACCGTCCCCTGCCGTGAGCCCTGTCCGGCGCTGCTCCCGCACCGCGTGCGCCCTCCCCGCCGTCGCGACGCTCACGTACGTCTACGCCGACCGCGCCGCCGTCGTCGGGCCGCTCGCCGTCCACGCCGAGCCGCACTGCTACGACCTGTGCGAGGACCACGCCAACCGCCTCACCGCGCCGCTGGGGTGGGAGGTCGTGCGCCACTCGCCCGAGGCCGCCGATGTCGTCCGCAAGCGCAGCAGCGACGACCTCGAGGCGCTCGCCGACGCCGTGCGTGAGGCCGCGCGGCCGGCGGCCGGCGGGATCGTCGCCGGGCCGGACGGCGCGACCGGCCGCCGCGGCCACCTGCGCGCTCTCCCCACCCCAGGCTGAGGCTTCTGTCCGGTTCGTCCCGGACACGCCCGGTTCTCAAGGGATCTCACCCGTTCGGCCGAAGGAGCGGGTATCCCGCACCTTCCTCCCCGCTCAGGAGATCCCCGATGTCGCTCGTGACCACGCCCACCCGCGCCCTCGTCGTCTGCGACACCTGCTCGGGCAACCGGGTCACCTCGATCACGATGACGCTCACGGACGGCTCGGCCGTGGACTTCACCAGCTGCCACTCCTGCGAGACCAGGTCCTGGAAGCAGAACGGCCGCGAGCTCGACATCTCGACGGTGCTCGGCAAGGCCCAGAAGCACAAGCTCTAGGCACGCACCTATGGTCGGTCCATGACCCGGGACCTCTCGACCATCATCAAGGCCTACGACGTACGGGGTCTGTGCCCCGGCGAGCTCGACGCCGACATCGCGCGGGCGCTCGGGGCGGCCTTCGCCCTGTTCACCGGCAGCGACCGGATCGTCGTGGCGCGGGACATGCGCGAGACCGGGATCGAGCTGAGCCGGGCCTTCGCCGACGGCGTGACCAGCCAGGGCGTCGACGTCGTCGACGCGGGGCTCGGCTCGACCGATCTCCTCTACTACGCCGCCGGCACCCTGGACGTCCCCGGCGCGATGTTCACCGCCAGCCACAACCCGGCCCGCTACAACGGCATCAAGCTCTGCCTGTCCGGGGCCCGGCCGGTCGGCCAGGACTCCGGCCTCGCGCAGCTCCGCGAGGACGCCGAGCGCTACCTCGACGAGGGCCTCCCGGAGAGCGACCGCGAGAAGGGCTCCGTGACCGAGCAGGACCTGCTCGCCGGCTACGCGTCGTACATGAAGGAGCTCGTCCCCGGCATCGAGGACATCCGCCCGCTGAGGGTCGTCGTCGACGCGGGCAACGGCATGGGCGGGCACACCGTCCCCGCGGTCTTCGAGGGGCTGCCGCTCGAGGTGACCGAGATGTTCTTCGAGCTCGACGGCAGCTTCCCGAACCACGAGGCCAACCCGATCGACCCGGCCAACACCGCCGACCTGCAGGCGAAGGTCGCCGAGCTCGGCGCCGACATCGGACTGGCCTTCGACGGCGACGCCGACCGCTGCTTCGTCATCGACGAGCGGGGCGAGATCGTCAGCCCGTCGGTGCTGACCGCCCTGATCGCCGCTCGCGAGCTGGCCAAGCGCCCGGGCTCGACGATCATCCACAACCTCATCACCAGCAAGGCCGTGCCCGAGGCGGTCACCGAGAACGGCGGCACGCCGGTCCGCACCCGCGTCGGGCACTCGTTCATCAAGGCCGAGATGGCGCGTACGGGGGCCGTCTTCGGCGGCGAGCACTCCGGCCACTTCTACTTCGCGGAGTTCTGGAACGCCGACTCGGGCATGCTCGCGGCGTTGCACGCCCTCGCCGCCCTCGGCGGCCAGGACGGCACGCTGTCGCAGCTGCTGACGACCTACGACCGCTACGCCGCCAGCGGCGAGATCAACTCCACCGTCGACGACCAGGCGGCGCGGATCGCGGCCATCAAGCAGAGGTACGCCGGCCGCCCGCAGGACGAGCTCGACGGGCTGACCGTCGAGCTCGAGGGGGGCGCCTGGTTCAACGTGCGGGCCAGCAACACCGAGCCGCTGCTCCGGCTCAACGTCGAGGCGCCCGACGTCGCGACGATGGAGCGGGTCCGCGACGAGGTGCTCGCCGTCATCCGCGGCTGAGGCCGGTCCCGCCTCTCGCTAGAGTGCGGGCATGAAGCTGGACGCCGCACTGCTCGACATTCTGGCCTGCCCGGTCGACCACAGCCCGCTGCGCGCCGACGAGGCCGCGGAGGAGCTGGTGTGCACCGGCTGCGGGCTGGCCTACCCGGTGCGCGACGACATCCCGGTGCTGCTCGTCGACGAGGCGCGCAAGCCCACGTGACGTCCAGCGAGGACCTGCTCGACGACCCCACGGGGCTGGCTGCGGGCGATCCGGGCGGGATGCTGCCCGCGGTGGCCTCCGCCGCCGCCCAGGTCCGCGAGGCGGCGGTGCTCGCTGCCGAGGCGGGTGTCTCCTCCCTCGCCGACGACGGCCGCCCGCGCTCGGTCGTGGTCTGCGGCATGGGCGGATCCGGCATCGCCGGTGACGTCCTCGCCGCGGTTGCCGGCTCGACCTGCCCGGTCCCGGTGGTGACCCACCGCGGCTACGGTCTCCCGGCCTGGGTCGGCCCGATGGACCTGGTCGTCGCGGTCTCCTGCTCCGGCTCCACCGAGGAGACGCTGTCCGCCCTCGAGGAGGCGGTCCGCCGCGGCTGCCGCCTGCTGGTGGTCGGCCGGTCGGGGAGTCCCGTCGACGACCTCGGCCAGCGCGGCAAGGCGGTCTTCGTCCCGGTCACCCAGGGCCGGCAGCCCCGGGCGAGCATGTGGGCGCTGTCGGTGCCGCTCGTGGTCGCCGGTCACGGGCTCGGCCTGCTGGCGGCGCCACCCGACGTCGTGGAGCACGCCGCGTCGACCCTGGAGGACGTCGCCGACCGCTGCCGCCCGGATGCGGCGTCGCTGGTCAACCCCGCGAAGCGGCTCGCCCTCGACCTGCAGGACCGGCTGCCCGTGCTCTGGGGGACGAGCCCGCTCGCCGGCGCGGTGGCGTACCGCTTCGCCTGCCAGCTCAACGAGAACGCCAAGCTGCTCGCGACGTGGGGTGTGCTGCCCGAGGCGAACCACAACCAGGTGGTGGCCTTCGACGGCCCGTTCGCGGGGGGCTCGTCGCGCAGCGACGACGACTTCTTCCGCGACCGGGCCGAGGACGAGGACGAGGAGCCCCGGCTCACGCTGGTCCTGCTGCGTGACGCCGAGGAGCACCCGCAGGTGGCGCGCCGCGCCGACGTCAGCGCCGAGCTCGCCCGGGAGCGGGACATCCCGGTCGTGCAGCTGCAGGCAGAAGGAGGCGCCGCCCTGTCACGGCTCGCCTCGCTGGTCGGCCTCACCGACTACGCCTCGACGTACCTCGCCCTGCTGCAGGGACTCGACCCCACGCCCGTCGACGCGATCACGGCCCTGAAGGACCGCATCCGCTCCTAGTGCTTCGCGGCCGCGCGGCGGTGCAGCGTCAGGCCCATGACCACCACGGCGACGGCGC